>NZ_JVDT01000011.1 GCF_001076885.1 Bacillus sp. 522_BSPC | reverse complement strand
AAAAAGAAGGACGAAAGGGTAACAGAGAAAGCGCCTCTAAGCCCTTTTTAACAAAAAATGCAAAGCTAAAATCCCAAAAAAGCAACAGATAATAACGACGATACGGTATGCTAATGACAAAAATGACGAAAGTGCCTATTGTATGAGTGCTTTCTTTTTTTATTTTTTTGTAGTAAAATTAGTACTAGGTACTAATAACTTGTAATAGTATATAGGAGGAATAAGAATGACTTTTTCATTAAAGGGCAAAACCTATGTTGTCATGGGTGTTGCAAATAAAAGAAGTATTGCATGGGGAATTGCGACTTCCTTGCATAAAGCTGGTGCTCGGTTAATTTTCACTTATGCAGGGGAAAGATTAGAAAAAAGCGTTCGTGACCTTGTTGCTACTTTAGATTCATCAGATAGTATTGTGTTACCATGTGATGTTACTAATGATCAAGAAATTGCCACTTGCTTTGAAGCAATAAAAAAAGAAGTTGGGGTAATTCATGGGATTGCTCATTGCATCGCTTTTGCTCATAAAGAAGAATTACAAGGCGACTATATGAATACAACAAGAGACGGTTTTTTACTTGCGCACAATATTAGTTCCTATTCATTAACCGCGGTTGCTAAAGAAGCAAAAGGCTTAATGACAGAAGGCGGAAGTATTGTTACATTAACTTATTTAGGCGGAGAGCGTGCAATTAGAAATTATAATGTAATGGGTGTTGCAAAAGCTTCCTTGGATGCAAGCGTTCGTTATTTAGCTGCTGATTTAGGAAAAGAAGGTATTCGTGTGAACTCTATTTCCGCAGGGCCAATTCGCACATTATCTGCAAAAGGAATTAGTGATTTCAATTCCATTTTAAAAGAAATCGAGGAGCGTTCTCCACTTAGAAGAACAACAACTCCAGAAGAAGTAGGAGATACAGCATTGTTCTTGTTTAGTGATCTAGCAAGAGGAATAACTGGAGAGAATATTCATGTAGATTCAGGTTTCCACATTGTTGGTTAATTCAATTAAAGACAACTCATCAGCTGATGGGTTGTCTTATTTTTTGACCAAACCACTTCGTCTTTCCACATACACTTCTTTTCATTTTTTGATAATTAAAGTTACGTATTAGGCAAATCATGCATACATTAGGATGAATCCTATAAAAAATATGGTTAATGTTTTAGGAGGTGAAAATTGTGTACAGTGAGAATAGTAAGCCTTATCTTTCTCAGTCTGGTACCAAAAAGATGGAAGGCAATATGCAAGTAAGCTATTCTGCAAAAATTGCTAAACAGAAGCAATACAAAGAACTGATGGAGAAAAAGCAAAAAGAAGAAATGCTCCAAGAGATCAAAGAAACAAAAGAGCTCTCAAAAGAAGGAGCGGAAAAGCAAGCCTCCACAATGAATACCCAGGAACAAATGCAAAATTATCAGGAGCAGCAAGTGGAAAAATCTCCAAGAAAACCTGCCTTTAAACGGTTAAAAAGCTTTAAAGAGATGGAGATAGTCGAGAAATTAGAGTACTTACTTAATTTTCCTAAGCAGTTGCCACCAGTCCCGTGTATTGTTATAACGGCTAATGAGAATATTCGTGGATTTATAGTTGGTTTAACAGACGGAAATGTTGATATAAAACTAATGGATCAGTCGATCGTCACCTTAAAAATAGCTGTGATTCAAGAAGTAAGAATGATTGGTATTTAATTAATTCATCGCATTAATGGAGTTATTTCAAATTAGATGGTGTATAAATATATTACATACAGTAATCTACGAAATTGGTTACTGCTAATGATATATTTATAACCGTTCATTGATTTGGAATAACTCCTTTTTCTTTTGGTAATTTATCAACATTCGGAGTTTAATGTTAATATTAAATTAAACGAATATAAAAGTATTGAATTAGGTAAACTTTGGTAGATTGAGAACTGCGGAAAAAAGGATGAATTAAATTCTTTAACTAGATATATTGAAGGAAAAAATAATAGCAAAAAGGGAGACATTTTATGACTACTTCAAAAAAAATTTTAAGAACATGCGATAAGGGACACAAATACTTTAAAAGCAGCGATTGTCCAACCTGCCCGATTTGTGAGACAGAACGCAAACCTAATAATGGATTTCTTTCATTGCTATCGGCACCAGCAAGACGTGCATTGGAAAACAATGGGATAACATCGCTGAAGGAGCTATCAAAATATAGCGAGAAAGATATTTTGCAATTTCACGGAATGGGACCAGCTTCTTTACCAAAACTTAGGTCTGTATTAAAAGAAAACGGGTTATCATTCAAAGACTAAACACAAGGATTACTAATCAAACAAGGCGTTTTTGACAAATTCAGTATTTTTTCCTCCCTATGATAGATGCCTTCTCTTGAAAAAGATTAGCTTTATAATCACCGCTTATCATACTGAGAGGGGAATGAAATGCGTTTTTGCTTTGAGATAATATGTAATTTTGAATTCTTTTTAAAAAAAATTTCACCACATAATCGAAACTGCTTATTATGCGGCCCCCCTTTTATTGTCCAATATTCAACAAATTTGTGAATCGCGATGAATAGGTTTGTCTGGTAACATGGTAACTCTTTTCCGTGCATAAAATGTAATGGAAAAAAGAAAGGAGTAAACATAAAAATGGAGGAGCCAGATAGACGTCCTCCGAGGGTAAAGCATATAAATTTTATCGTTATTAGTCACAAACATTTAAGTCAACGTCAGCGATACATTGAACTGCGCAGAAGCATTTTAAGTCAACTGTAATGCAACTTGAAGTGCGAACAAAACCTTCTAATTCACAAATTTTGCTTAAATCGATTCCTTTGTGTCCAACGATATCAAGTGTTTCTCCGTCTTTACCGATTGGAGCAAGTACTCTTAATACTGCACAGCAGTTATCAAAAACATCCTCTACTCGGAAAAAGATAGAAACGCAGTTGCAGTCTGAACCTGTATAAAATGCATGGAATGGAGAGCCATCAGCAGAACTTAAAACGAATACACGAGTATCAGCTTTTTTACGCTTTGTTGGAGATACAAGTGATCCTAGTGGCTCTGAGAAACAGTTAGTTTCGCATTCGCAAGTGTCTTCAGCGTTATCTTGGATATCTTTAATGGCACGAACCACTTCGCAAACACAGCTGGATGTACCGTAAATATCTTCTTTTTTTCCACAACCCATAATTGTTTTCCTCCTTGTTTGTTTCTTTCTTTATGTTTCTTACATTACTAACATATTGCCGAAGAGCCTTATGGGTTACGGACAAACGCCTTTTTTCTCAAAATTTGGGCATCTGACTATCCGTTTACTATTTCTTGGTCGATTGGAGGGGAGAATCTAGATGGATATCCAATGGATGGAGTTTTTTTTATTAATTTTGGCAAGCTTTCGTCTAACGAGATTAATTGTTTTTGATCGAATGACAGAATCTTTCCGTAAGTTGTTTTTAGATGAAGTAGAGGAACAGAATAATGATGGGCAAACAGAAGTTTATATAGTTCCTAAATCTGGAAAAATCCGTGGTTTCTTTGGAGAGTTAATTAGCTGCTATTGGTGTACTGGTGTGTGGGTCGCAATCTTCCTTACCCTTTTATATTATATCTTTCCAAGCATTTGTGGACCTTTTGTGCTTGTCTTTGCGATAGCAGGAGGAGCTTCCTTAATTGAAGCTATCTTACAAAGAGTGTTTGTTGATTAACTGCATTAGGTAGGCTAGTTGTTTACACATGCATTTCATTCCGTCATACAATGTGTTAAGGCACGTTTGAGAACAGTGTTTTTATTCGTGTATAGATATTATTATTGGAGGGATTGAGTTGCTGGAGAAAAAAGTATTTAAAGTAAAAGGGACAGAAAAGCCGAAAGCAACAACTAAAACAAAAAAGAAAAAATCAGGATGTAATTGCGGAAAAAAATCTGCAAAATAAGGAGAATACCCGACTTTGAGCGGGTATTTTTTATTTTAAAAAAGAGTTTGTAAAAATTGGATTTTAATTGTTAGAGAAACCTCTAATAATTAAAGCTTAAAAAGAAGAAAATATAAACATCAATTCATCATTTACATAGGAAGGGAAGAATATGACGAATAAAAAGCACGCTTTTTTGATATTGATTTTTAGCTTATGTGTTTTCTTAACTGGTTGTGAGAAAGAAACGCCGAATAGCAGATGGTCTATGCTGAAAAAGGTAGATCCAGAACCAGTTGTTATCTATACAGAATCCGACGAAGTAGGTCAAAAAGAATTGGTCCAAGGGATAAAGGAAGAAACAAATACCATTTCGTCCATTTATGATGTAGCAGTAGTTAAAGGCAAGAAGGATACGTTAGTAGCCTATAAAGTGAAACAGATGGCTCGTTTTAAAATGAAAAGTATTGAAAAAGAATTAACGGAAAAGCTGAAATCTAAATATCCAGAGGAGAAATTTACGGTTTCTAGTGACTTTAAAATTTTCTTAGAGACAATGCGCTTAAGGGATAAAATCCAAGATTCGGAATTTAGTGAAGAAAAAGCAGACAAGCGTTTGAAAGAAATTATTAAATTAAATAATGAGTTAACGTAAGGAGGGGATAAAATGGCAGACAGTAAGAAAAAAAACAAAACACCAGAGCAACAGCAATATGAAAAATTTGAACAACAATATGAAACAAAACGGCCGGTTTTAAAAAATTGCATAAAAGCATTTTTTGTCGGCGGATTAATATGTATGATTGGCCAGATTATTTCTTATTTCTACATTTACTTTTTCCATTTTACAGAACAAACATCAAGCAACCCTACAACAGCTACAGTCATATTTCTTTCGATGTTATTAACTGGTTTTGGTATTTATGATCGTTTGGGCCAGTTTGCAGGAGCAGGAAGTGCTGTACCTGTATCAGGATTTGGTAATAGCATCATTTCAGCAGCGATTGAACATCGTACAGAAGGATTTGTACTTGGAGTTGGGGGAAATATTTTTAAGCTCGCTGGTTCCGTTATTTTATTCGGTGTATTTTCAGCCTTTGTGGTCGCGCTTATTAAAACAATATTCATTCTAATGACGGGGGGATTCTAATGCTTCAAGGTAAACAGTCCTGGGTATTTCAAAATCATCCAGTAATAAAAGCTACCGGCGTATCAGGAGGTCCCTTTGAAGCAAATGGAAGGTTAGCTAATGATTTTGATATTTTACATGATGATTTATGGATGGGGAAAACCTCTTATGAACAGGCTCATCGGATCTTACTAGAGGAAGCTGCACAGACAGCTTTAAAAAAAGGGGAAGTAAAGCCAAAAGATATCCAGTTTTTTTTAGCTGGTGATTTAATTAATCAAATTACCCCTTCAAGCTTTGCGGCAAGAGACTTGAAAATCCCTTATTTCGGTTTATTTGGTGCCTGCTCTACATCTATGGAAGGTCTTGCTCTTGCTTCCTTCATGGTGAATTATCAGGGTGCTACGAATGTATTAACAGGTGCCTCTAGTCATAATGCAGCGGTTGAAAAGCAGTTTCGTTATCCAACTGAATATGGTGGGCAAAAACCACCGACAGCACAATGGACTGTAACTGGTGCAGGTGTGGCGTTAGTGACAAGTAGACAATCAGTTGGGCAATTACCTTACACAACCTCTGCCACAATTGGCAAAGTGGTTGATATGGGATTAGCAGATCCATTTAATATGGGGGGAGCAATGGCTCCAGCAGCTGTAGATACAATACTTGCACACTTTCAAGATTTAAAAATTGATCCCTCTCACTATGATTTAATTGTCACAGGTGATTTAGGAAGAATCGGGAGAGAAACCGCGATAGCTTTATTAAAAGAAAAAGGATTGAGTATAGATGAAAATAAATTTAAAGACTGTGGGTTATTGGTTTATACAAAAGATCAGCCGGTCCAATCTGGAGGAAGTGGAGCGGGATGTTCAGCAACTGTGTTCTATGGACATTTATTAAATGAAATGAAAAAAGGCACCTACAAAAGGATTCTTCTAGTCGCAACAGGTGCGCTTCTTTCCCCATTAACCGTGCAACAAAATGAAACGATACCTTGTATCGCTCACGCTGTATCGATTGAAATTTAATAAATCAGTAGGATAATTTCTTTCCTACTGATTGTCGCATGGAAGAAATATAGGAAAAAGGAGGAATAGGGATGCTCCCAATGTTTTTTTGGGCCTTTGTTATAGGAGGTATAATTTGTGTTATTGGACAGCTTATGTTTGATGTTGCTAAGCTAACTCCTGCACATACGTTAACAACATTAGTCGTAGTAGGTGCGGTACTGGATGGATTTGGATTATATGAGCCATTTGCCGATTTTGCAGGTGCAGGTGCTACCATTCCGATAACGAGTTTTGGAAATGCATTAGTACATGGAGCAATGCAAGAAGCTGAAAAGCATGGCATTGTTGGTGTATTAACAGGGATGTTTGAAGTAACGAGTTCAGGGATATCTGCGGCTATTATATTCGGTTTTATCGGTGCTCTAATTTTTAAACCAAAAGGGTAAGAATATGTGAAAATTCTTTACTTTTTGATTAATGGTAGGAAATTTATGATAGTTCCTTATGCATGGAAAGTAAAGGAAGGGACACTCATGACAATCGTACATTCTATTCGTTATTAGTAGCTTGCCTATACATAAACTTCAATTCTCCATATTCTGATAATGAGTACAAGGAGAAGCGAGGTGAAGTAGGAATGTGTTATGGCGGATATGGCTATGGTGGCGGCTATAGCGGAGGAGGAATCTCTTCTTTTGCTTTAATCGTTGTTTTATTTATCTTGTTAGTAATCGTAGGAGCTAGCTTCTACAACTAATCATGGGAAGAGGAGCTCTCTTTTAAAGAGAGCTCCTTTTATATTTTTGGATTTTAGTATGGATTTTTAATAGCAATAATCTGCTACGCTTCTTAATCATTTTTGCCTTTTCTCTTCACCGGGTTTTCACCTTTTTTCTATTGCTTCATACAATGTAAAGTAGCTCACCTAAGGAGGAAACACGTGTATGAACAATAATTTCTTTAAAAACATAGAATCAAAAACTGGCGTAAATATGAAAGATATTTTGGAACTAGCAAATTCCTTACAAAACGCAAATTTTAAAGATGAAAAAACAGTGAGAAGTGTTATTCGAAGAGTATCACAAATTGCTGGTAAATCTGTACCAAAGCAAACAGAGGATAAAATAGTTGAATCTATTGTAAAAGACGGCAAGCAGCTGGATTTTAATACGCTATCTAAAATGATTAACAAAAAGTAAGAGGAAAACGGGTAACTGATCAAAATCTCTGAAAAGTTACCCTATTTTTTGTTTGTCCAATGAACAATAGTGTTTTACGATGGCTTTTAAAATTAATCTAATTGAACAAAAGGAGACATCGACAAGGGCAATAAAAAACGTGATTCCTTAGCTTTTTTTCCTCTTAGATACATAGGAATGGACAGAAATAGTTCTTTTTGTGCCCTTGTCATCGCAACATAAAGAAGCCGACGCTCTTCTTCAAGGGGGAAAATATTATTATTTCGGGATGACTCTAATGCAAAGTCATGAGGGATAGACCCATCAACCGCACCGAGTATATATACGGTTTTATACTCTAATCCTTTTGCACGATGAATAGTACTTAAGGTAATTACGTTGGATTCATTTTTATATTGCTTGCGTAATTCTTCATTCATCGCCATCATATGATCCGTATATTGCACAAATTCTTTAATGGAATTAAATTTTCGTGCAACGACCTTTAAATCGCGAATATCGTCAGACCCTTTATCCCATTGATTCCCTTCATTTCCTCGTTTTTTAATAAATTCCTGAAAGCCTAATTCTTTTTCTATATAATTAATGGCATCAAGCGGAGAACGATTTATTAATCCCTTTAATGTATTTGGAATTTTTTTTAGCTTGCTTTCTTGAAAGGCAAACCCTGTTTTAATAAAATGGAGGCAATCTAAAAAGCTGCAATCTTCTAAAATACTCGTTGCTTTAATATCCTGCAAAACGGATTTTTTCAAAAAGAGAGTAGGCAGGATATCACCAACAGCTTGTTGGTTATCTGGATCATCAATGAGTTTTAAATAGGACAACATGCTTTTTACGATAAACCTTTGGTAGAAGGAACCAGTATCCTGTTCCAATCTAAATGGTAAACTAGAGGATGCTAATCGCTCAAACATGGCACGACTATTCGTGTTTGTACGAAAGAGAATTGCAAAATCCTTTGGCTCATAACCTAATTTTATCTTTTCCTGAATATCTGTCAAAATCATCGTCGCTTCTTCTTCTTCGTCATAAGGATAGAACCCAATTGGGGGCTTTCCTGAATATCCTGTAATCATTTTTTTAGCACGTCTCTTTGTATTTTTGCTAATGGTTGATTTTGCTGCAGACACAATTTCTTGTGAAGAGCGGTAATTATAATCAAGAATAATTGTCTGTGAATTTGGATAATCTTTTTCAAAATCTAACAGGTATTTTGGATCACTGCCTCGAAAAGAATAGATAGATTGATCATCATCACCCACTGCATAAATGGATTTAGCTGAACCTGCCATTAGCTTTATCCACTCATATTGCACTTTATTTATGTCTTGAAATTCATCTAATAAGAAATGAGTAAAGCGTTTTTGATAGGTTGCTAAAATAGCTGGGTTATCCACAAAAAAACGATAGCCGCCAAGAAGCATATCATCAAAATCATATAGATTTCGTTGTTGTTTTTTCGTCTCATAGCCGGTATATAACTGTACAACTTTTTGTTCCCAGTCATTATCAGGCTCCACATTATTGGGGGATAGCATGCTGTTTTTCCAGGCGCTTATTAATTGAAGGGCTGCATCAAATGGGAAGTCTTTCTCATCCATTTGCTCTTCCCTTGCTATTTCCTTTAATAAAAGCTCTCTTTGCCAATTACTGCTTAGTAGTTTATTACGTTGCCATTTTTCTCGTTCATGAAAAATCAATATTTGATAGAGAATACTATGGAAAGTTCCAGAAACAATCTTTTGTACTACACTTTTGTTCATCATTGGGTAGTGTAATAATCGTTCCTTCATTTCGTTTGCGGCTTTATTGGTGAAAGTAACGAGCATAATTGTCGACGGATCAACTTTTTTCTCGTGAATTAGAAAAGCGGCTCGCATTGTTAATACTCGCGTCTTACCACTTCCTGCTCCTGCTAGAATAAGAATCGGTCCCTCGTCGATTGTAACAGCTTTACTTTGGGTAGCATCAACTGAATAACCGTTTTGCGCGAGCATATTTAAATAAGATTCCTTTGGATAAGTAACTGGTAGACTATTCGCTAATTCAGATGTATGAATCGTTGCTTTAATAGTCATAGGCGGTTTAAAAGTTGGGCTTTCGGTAACAATTTTTAAAATACTTCTGCTCTTTGGTAATCGAAATCCATTTGTTTTTTCATCGTCTATATCAATGGTAGCAGCTTGTTCTTCCTGAACATTGGATAAGTCTTCTGTCGCACATGGTTGTTTAGAAGAATAATGATAAAAATAGGGAGCACTCTTTATTCCTAAATAAAGCTTTACCGCCTCTCCACATACAGTGCAGGCAAGAAGCCCATTTTTGCCAGCTTCATAAACTTTCTGCAATTCTTGTCTATCAATTGTATTTAATGAAATGAATCTATCATAATTTAAAGCTGTTAACATAGGAAACCTCGAATCTATTTTTAATACATCTATCCATATCTGTTGTGAAATAATATCTATCATATCAAAAACAAAGGATTGTTTAAAGTGTAGAAAAATGGTTTAACATGTGGGAAAGAAGGGAAAAGATTCTATATATAGAAGGAAAGGACTGATTAAGATGGGATATATCTTACCAATCACTCATTTTCAAGCAGAGCAGTATGCGGTGAGAGATATTGTCAGCAAAACAAAAATCTATAAAAAAGAAGCTACATATCCTGTGGCCAAGATTGCTAATCTTCCAGCTAATCAAGAGGAGAAATCTTCTTCCAAGCCTTTTTCTCCAAAAAACAACATGCATGAATTAAAAGTAGCCAATGAGCAGCTAATTGCTCAATTAACTGGAAAGGGTACTTATTTTCATGCACAAGTATAAAGGAAATTACTTCATATCATAGCTCTGTACATATAAGGGAGAGCCTTCGCGCCATTCTGCATAAAGGATATCTTTATAAGATGGAATATTTTGGCTGTTTAATTCTTTCATTAATTGGTCCTCGGACCAGCCTATTCGAGGTAAGTTTTCTCTTATGATTTCACCATCTAAAATGACACTTATCGGAAGTGAAGTGGTTTCAATTGGTATTTTCATATCTTGCTTAGTCGGATTTGAATATGCAGATTTCTTTAATACACTTATGGTGCCGTCCGTTTCTAAAATAGCATAAGCACACTCGGCAATCGAAAATACATCTTTTGCACGGAGTAAATGTTGTAACTGGTTTATATCCAAATGGTTTTTCTTAAGTTCATGAAAATCAATTTTGCCTTTATTTATAACAATAGATGGCTTTCCTTCGAATAGCTGTCTAGTTTTTCGGAATTTTTGTGTAATAAATTCTGTAACATAGATTAAAGCTCCCCAAAGCAGGATAGAATAGGTAATTTCTTTAATTCCTGTTTCTGTATCATACATAGCATTCCCTACAAGCTCCCCTAGTACCAAAACAGAAACAAAGTCAAAGGTAGTAATCTGAGTGATTTGGGTTTTTCCTAAGATTTTTGTTAAAAGAAGCAACAAAAAATACCCGATAATAAGTTCACTAAATATATGTTTGAATTCCATGCAACCCACCCTTTCCAACATCTATTTTAGGCAAATCCATGAAAGTTAAACCTAAAGCTTTAGGTTGTAAATAAAAAGGCTGCCCAATTATGATGCTATAATCGATATCCTTTTAGAGGAAAGATTGCATCTTGGGACAACCAAATAACATTATAATTTTTTTATCATTGTTTTATGAGGAATACCGGCATCTAAAAATTCCTCGGAAATAACTTCATATCCTAGTTTGCTATAAAATGGAATAGCATGTGTTTGAGCATTAAGCTTTAAAGCAGGAGTACCGTTATTTAAGGCATATTCTTCTATTTTATTCATGACCGCTTTCCCAGCGCCACCTTTTCGATTGGTAGATAGGATACATATTCTTTCCACTTTTCCATACTCATCGAATGATCGATAGCGACCAGCACCTATTGGTTTTTTATTGTCATCATAAAGTACAAAATGTGTACTGTTCTGTTCGAATTCATCTATTTCTTCTTCGACTGGTACATGTTGTTCTTTTACAAATACTGTTTTACGTACAAAGTATGCATCTTCTAATTCTTTATCTGTTTTCACGACGATTACTTCCACTTTTTCACGATTCCTTTCCTAACCTAAAAGTTTCATAAACAGTCCATGATCCATTTTCCAATTCATAAAGCAAATGGAAGCGGTCTGATTTTTCCTCAAAATGAAAGTTTTGCATCCGTAAATTGCTGTATAAATCCAAATGCTCATCACTCGATAAATTTTGGCCAAGAGTAATATGTGGAACAAATGGATGCTCTGGACTAACTCCCAATGTACTAATTAGCTCTTGATGAAGGTGTTCTAAATCAGAATTTGGTTCAATCTTTAAATAGACCACATTGCTGACGGGTTTAAAAGAACTTACTTTTGATACTTTTATAGGAATAGAATGATAATGACTTGCAATCGTTGCAAGTTTCTTACTTACTTCTCCAATTTCTTCGTTTCCCGCTTCAAAATCACCAATTAATGTAATATGTGGCGGGATTAAAGCATACTTCGGATCATATCGTTTACGAAGGGAATTGGCCAAATCCTGCAAGTCTTTTCCAGGAAAAATAGCAATACCATATTTCATTTGATGGACCTCCATTTCATTATAAAAACATTATTTAAAGATATAGAAAATGGACTATCTATTATTACGATTTCAATGTTCTATATGTAAGATATTATAACAAAATTATTCTTTTAAGTTCAAAGATTTCAGAAAAAATCTAATGTTTAGCAAGCAACCCCTCATGTCTTTATACGAGGAGTGACTTTCACGATTGCTTAAAAAAGCTAAACGAAATTAGTTTCCAATTAGGAAGGAAACATTCTTATTAGCATTTTGGCTATATATGGTTGCCAATGCTTCCATGTATGATCTCCATCAAATTCTTCAAAAGTATAATCAGAGTTTGTTGATTTAAGATGATGCGCCATCTCTCTATTTGGTGTAAGGAAATCTTCTGTTGTTTGGATTGTTGTCTTTACGGCAGTTTCACCTGTACCTATAATATGATCAATTTCTAGTAAATGATAGGAATCGAACTTGCGAACGGCTTGTAATACCTTCTCATTTACTAATGGAGATTGCAGCAAGAGTTTGCCAAAGGTATGTGGATATTTTAATGCAGTCATTAAGGATACGGTAGCGCCTAATGAATCTCCAATCAGCCCACGTCCTAATCCCATATGATAAGTTGGAAACTGTTCATCTAGATAAGGAACAAGTTCATGTGCCAAGAAGCGGATATATGCTGTATTTTGAGGGCCATCTGGATGATATTTTTCCCGACGATCATGGACAGACGAATAAGGGACTCCAACAATGATAGTCTCCGCTATTTGATGATTTGCATGTAATTCATCAGCCACTCTTCCAATTCGACCGAATTGAAAATAATCTTTCCCATCCTGTGCGATTAGCAAATGGTATTTATAAAGAGGGGAGAAGGCAGGAGGAAGATTGATTAGTAATGTTATTTCTTCGCCTAATTCTTTGCTAAATAAAGTTTCCTCTTTTATTGTCCCTTTAGTCATCGTTATCCTTATCCTTTCTTTGTCACTGAATTTACCAATAGTGTATCAATAATAATTCTTCATGGATAGTAGGAGGTCAGGTTCACAGAAGGGGAAACTTAAGTTAATCTATATATTGTGTATATTTTGTGAATTTAACACAATATATAGATTTATTAAAAGAAATGCCATTATAATGGGTAAAGATTCCTTTATGAATGGAGTGAGTTAGATGGGCAAGAATGTCCAATTAGTAAGTGAGTTTGATGAAATAATGAAAAACAATAATCAAGACTTTATCCAAGAAAATGCAAATATTGATGGGATGTCACCGATGAGTCATATGATGCAATTTGCTGCTACTGCTTCCAAGTATTATACAATGGAGCATTTGTTAAAGAAAGAGGTGAGAGAGGCACATCAAGAAGGATATATTCATATTCATGATCTTGATTTTTTTTCTTCTGGTACGACAACTTGCTGTCAAATCCCATTAGCTAAACTCTTAAAAAATGGGTTTAATACTGGTCATGGATTTATGAGAGAGCCAAAATCTATTATGAGTGCAATGGCGCTTACATCCATCATTTTACAAGCTAACCAAAATCAGCAACACGGGGGACAATCTATCCCAATGTTAGACTATGATCTAGCACCATATGTATATAAAACATACTGCCAAAATAAGCTTCGTTTAAGTGACTTAATAGATGACAGTGAAGAGTTGGAACGTAGTGCTTGGAAATGGACAGAAAGAGAAACTTACCAAGCTTGTGAGGCATTTATACATAATTGTAACTCGATGCATGTGTGACCCGTTTACTAGTGAAAAGCTGGTACAACAATTTTTTTATTGTTAGAACTGATATTCTGAGAAGTAGAATGATAGGGTAACGCCTTGAAATGCTTCCTCTGATACTCCGACGTGCCTGATAATGGGTTAACATTTGATGGTACGAAGCTCGGTGAAGTCGGCAGAGAGCAACCGAAAATCTTTTTGATTCGAAACCTATTCAGAGGTGAATAGCGTAGCACATATGCCGGGAGTCCATAAAATACCTATGGTTAGAATGTGGTTGGCAAACCACCGACGAACCATTGACCTAAAGAGTCTATAGTGTGATATGTAGAAATGCATATGCCTACATTGTTAGGTGCTTGAGGGGTTTAGTAAAATGGTGCATTATGAAACACCCTTCATCATTAAAGGTGATGACGTTCAAGCAGGCTCATAGATGGAACCTAAGGGTATATGAAAGGATAAGAATATCGGAACGGGGAAAGCTCGGAACGCAGAGGATTAACCACCAATGAGGCGTAAATACGGTTCAAAAGCAATTTGTTATAAGGTATTAAATCCGAGTGAGAGCGGAGGCACAGTACCTTTGAAGCCATGGAAACATGGTGGAGGGATAGCCTCTAGTCGAAATAGTAAAATCATGGTTCTTTTGTAATAATCATAAGGTTCGAGTATGACTAAGAGAGGTGGTAACACCGACTTATGACTATGGCTAAAAAGAAGAAAAGTCTACGGTACAATGAATATTACAATATTCAGGAAGTCTATGACCAGCTATATCTCGAATCTAATGAAGGCAATGTGTTCAAAAACCTCTATGAAATTATTATTAGCGAGGAAAATATCAAACTAGCATACAGAAACATTAAGAAAAATAGAGGGAGTAAAACTAGTGGTACGAACAGACGAACTATCTTAGATATTGGTGTGGAAAATGTTAACGACGTCATCTCTTACGTTAGAAGAAGGCTTAACAACTATCAACCACAAACAGTAAAAAGGAAATTGATTCCTAAACCAAATGGGGATTTACGTCCTTTAGGAATTCCGACAATTGAAGACAGGCTTATCCAACAATGTATAAAACAAGTCTTGGAACCTATCTGTGAAGCTAAATTCTTTAATGAAAGCTATGGTTTCAGACCAAATAGGAGTACTCAACACGCAATTGCAAAATTTTACAGCTATGTTCACTCCTCCAAATGTTTATACTCTGTAGATGTCGATATTAAAGGATTTTTCGATAATGTTAATCACGGAAAACTTCTAAAACAAATTTGGAGCTTAGGCATTCAAGACAAAAAGTTAATCTCAATAATTAGTAAAATGTTAAAAGCAGAAATGAAAAATGAGGGAAAATCATCAAAAGGTGTACCTCAGGGAGGAATCCTCTCCCCACTTCTGTCAAACATTGTACTAAATGAGCTTGACTGGTGGATTGCTTCACAATGGATTGAATTTCCTGCAAAACAGCGCTGTGGAGGAAATGGTAAGGGGAACTTTAAAAATTTACCTTACAAAAATAATTCAAATAAATTGAATGCACTTAGAAACGGAACCAAATTAAAACAGTGCTTTTTCGTCCGATATGCAGATGACTTCCGAATCCTAACTAATAGCTATGAAAATGCCAAAAAGCTTTATATTGCAACTATCAACTGGCTTAAGGAAAGGTTAAACTTAGAAGTTAACGAAAGGAAATCAAGTATTGTAAATCTTAAGAAAAACTATACAGAGTTCCTTGGCATTAAGATTAAAGTACAAAGGAAGAAAAAACGCTACGTTATCAAATCACATATGGTTGACGAAGAGAAAATTCGAATTAAATCAGAGATACGTAAGAAAATAGACGAAATAGAAAATAGCAACACTCCAAAAGAAGTGTATAAGCTAAACTCACTTATTATTGGGGTGCACAACTACTACAGTATTGCAACCAACGTTAACAGGGACTTCAGTGACATTGAGAACGATACGTTATACAGATTAAAACAGAGATGGAAAAAATGTGTTTCACATCGAGGGCATTTTTCTGAAACATACAAAAAGCACTATGGTCAATATGCTCATCGAAAACAATACTTTATGCATAAAATTGCATTATATCCAATCTCAGGTATCAAGTTCAGGCGACCAACCTTATTTAATAGAAGAATATCCAATTATACAGATGAAGGTAGAAAGCTTGTTCATGATAAATTAATCAATATTAACCAATTCGTCCTTAAACATATTATGGAAAATCCTATAGTCTATCGAAGTATTGAATATAATGATAACCGAATTTCGCTATATTCTGCTCAACACGGTAGATGTTTTGTTACAGGATTAGAACTAACAATCAATGATATGGAATGTCATCATAAAATACCAAGACAAAAAGGTGGAACGGATGAATACAGTAACCTAGTATATCTCCTTACCAATATTCACTTGCTAGTACACACTAATAATGACAGGACACAGAAGCGTCTCATTAAGAGATATAGCCTTCAGGAGGAGGAAATGAAAAAGATTAACGAACTCCGAAAGCTAGTGGGAAATTACAACATTACCTTTTAGTAAATTTTTGATTTTACTATTTCGATGGCACGCCGTATGAGCTGAAAGGTTCACGTACGGTGTAGAGTGGGGGAAAACATGGTGATAACTTCAAAATGTTACCTATCACTATTCAAGAGGTGGGGGGCAGACTCCATTTGTTTCAGTAAATTTAGGGACAGATCTATCGAGGGAAGGAAGAATGTTAACAAAGAACTTGCTACTCGCAACACAAGCAGGTCTTGGTGCTGGCGAAACGGCAATTTTTCCTATCATCGTATTTAAAGTGAAGGATGGAATAAATTATCAAAAAGAAGATCCAAACTATGATTTATTTCGTTTAGCAATTGAGACAACAAGTAAAAGATTATTTCCTAACTTTGTTTTTATCGATGCGCCATTTAATTTAGCGTATTATGACGGTACTCCTCATTCAGAAGTTGCAACAATGGGATGCCGAACAAGAGTAATGGGAAATATCCATGGAAGGGAACAAACAATTGGAAGAGGGAATTTATCTTTCACAAGTATTAATCTCCCTTTGCTTGGCTTAGAGTCCAATACAATAGAATCGTTTTTTTATAAATTGAATGAAACGATAGACTTGGTTATTGAACAACTGCTAGAAAGATATCATTACCAAGGAAAGAAAAAAGTAGCAAATTTTAAATTTTTATATGGACAAGGAGTTTGGCAAGGTGGAGAAGAGCTACAGATGGATGCTCAACTAGATGAACTTTTAAAGCAAGGAACATTATCGATTGGGTTTGTTGGTTTAGCAGAGTGTTTAGTTTCTTTGCTTGGTTTTCACCATGGAGAAAGCGAAAAGGCGTATGAGCTTGGTTTGCGCATTGTTCAGTTTATGCGCCAAAAAGCGGATCAAGCAATGGAAAAATATCAGCTGAACTATTCACTGCTTGCAACACCTGCGGAATCCTTTGCGGGAAAAGCATTACGGGCAACTAGAAAGAAGTTTGGAATTATTAGAGGAGTGACGGATAGAGATTATTTTACTAATAGTTTTCATATCCCCGTCTATTATCCAATATCTATTTATGAAAAAATTAAACGGGAAGCACCATTTCATTCTTTAACGAATGCGGGTCATATAACATATGTCGAACTAGATGGTGATGCTAGTAAAAATATGGATGCGATGGAGAAAATCGTCCGGACAATGAAAGAATCAGGGATTGGCTATGGAAGTATTAATCATCCAGTGGATCGTTGCATAAGCTGTGGCTATAAAGGGATTATTGATAACGAATGTCCTAAGTGTGGAGAAAAGGAAGAGACAAAGATTGAACGGATACGAAGAATTACTGGATATCGTGTGACACGTTCTTAACTGAAAAGGTTAAGCACGAAGTTGAATTATTACATTAAGTAATGAGACAAACTTTGGAGAACTGACAATCTAAGGGATAGAATGATGGAGTAACGCCCTGAAATGTCCCCACTGATACTCCGACTGGCTAAGAATCGTACAACAAATGATTGGTCAGAAGCTCGGTGAAGTCGACTGAAGTTTACCCTAACATAAACAATATAAGTTTGATGAGGAAATATCTCCAGAGGTGGAGGTTGTAAATGATAGGTCGGGTGTCAAGTTCTATGGTGAGAATGTACAAGCTTCATAAGAAAGGTACTGACGAACTTCCGAATGAAAGGGTCTTAGTGATACCATACAGAAATGTATGGCTCCATGGTAATTGGAGATTGTGAGGATGAGTAGCACGGTAACCACGAAAATCCTTACATCGTTAAAGGCGATGTCAAGCAATCAGGCTCAAAGGAAGCACCTAAGGAACTTAAATGATAGGATTGTTGGAACGTGGAAAGCCAAGAACGTTGAGGCAGTTGTAGGCTAGTGAAGCGTTAGATAGGAAATTCATAAGGATATAACTATCTTTAATCTTGGTGAGAGCAGAGGCATAGTACCGTTGAAGTGGAGATAATAATCCATGGAGGGATAGCCTCAAGTCGTATTTACATTTTAAATTGAAAACATTATAAACACAGCTTCGAGTATGACAAAGAAAATCCATCCAATAAAGGAGGGATGCCTGTGTTGACTTCGAAGCAGAATAAAACACTGAAAAAGAAGTTACCGAAGATAAGTCAAATACGTCACTCGGAATATTACGATATGCAAACAACATTTGATAGATTATATGAAGATAGCACAAAAGGAAAAAATTTCAACAGTTTAATTGAGTTGATAACAACACCAGAGAACATAATGTTGGCATATAGAAATATAAAGAAGAATGACGGAAGCAATACTCCAGGAATAGATGGTAGAACAATTGATGACTTATCAAAGCTAAATGAAGAAGACTACTTAAAATTAATCAATAGAAAGTTCAGTAATTACCGACCAAATACAGTAAGAAGGGTAGAAATACCAAAAAGGGATGGTAAGAAAAGACTTTTAGGAATACCAACCATTATTGACCGCATTGTACAGCAATGTATAAAGCAAGTAATAGAACCAATAGTTGAAGCTAAATTTTATTATCACTCCTATGGTTTCAGACCTGACCGTTCTGCTGAAAATGCAATAGCAAGAGTTATGCAATTAATGCAAAATTCAAACATGCACTACGTGGTAGATGTGGACATCAAAGGATTCTTTGATAATGTTTGGCATAGTAAATTAATAAAACAACTTTGGACACTAGGAGTCAGAGATAAGAAGTTGTTATCAATAATTAAAGCAATGCTAAAAGCACCTGTGGTACTTGAAAACGGAAAAGTAATATATCCGACAAAAGGAACATCACAAGGTGGAATATTATCACCTTTGTTAGCAAATGTAGTATTAAATGAACTAGATAAATGGATTGAATCACAATGGGAAAGCTTTCCTATGCGTAGTCCATACAAACCTTATATAAGGAAAAATGGTTCAGTTGATAACTCAGCAAAATATTCGAAGCTTAAAAAAGACTCAAAGTTAAAACCAATATTTATAGTAAGATATGCAGATGATTTTAAAATCTTTTGCAAAAGCTATAATGAAGCAATAAGAACCTTTGAAGGAACAAAGAAATGGCTAGAAGAAAGATTGAAACTTGACATATGTAAAGAAAAATCGAAAATAGTCAATCTTCGTAAGAAATATTCAGAGTTCCTTGGTTATAAGCTAAAAGTCCACTTAAGCCCAAAAAAGAATAAATGGGTTGTTAGATCCTATATGTGCGATAAGGCAAAGGAAAGAATCATAATACAGATAAGAGAAGCAATCGAGAAAATTGAGAACACACAAGAAAAAGAAAAACAATATCAAGCAATAAGCAGATATAATGCATTAGTAATGGGTGTTCATAATTATTATCGTATAGCGACACATATATCAGTAGATTGCCGTAATATTGAATGGAGAACAGGTCATATGCTTAAGAATAGGCTAACAAGAATAGGCTTAAGCAAAGAACCAAAAGGTAATATGAAAGATATCGGTATATACAAGTCAAGTGTTCTAAAATGGTATGGTAAATCTAGAAGATTAAGATATCTGAGAAATCACTATATTCTTCCGATAGGTTTTGTTTCAAATAAAATCCCAATGTCAAGAACTCGAAAGATTAATAGATATACAAAAGAAGGAAGAGCATTAAAACATCAAAATTTAAAGTTTGATACGGGCGTACTAAGATGGTTAATGCGAAATCCAGTAAAGGGTCAGTCTATAGAATACGCAGATAATAGAATATCATTGTATGCTGCACAATATGGAAAATGTGCAGTGACAAATGAATTGTTAGAAGCGCATGATATACATTGTCATCATAAGGTTCCGAAACAATATGGAGGCAGTGACAACTACTCGAATTTATTAATTGTCTCAGAAACAGTGCATAAACTAATTCACGCAACAAAAAAAGAGACACTTAATAAATATCTAAAGATATTGGGATTAAATGAGAAACAGCTAAGAAAACTGAACAAATTAAGATTAATAGCCAAAGTAGAAAGTATTGTAGAAGAAATTTAGCGTTGGGTAAAGAAACGAATATACAGTGAAATATATCTTCTTCGAAGTGTGTAAGTAATGTTTAAAACAAATAGAATGTGAAAACGATGGAACGCCGTATGAGCTGAAAGGTTCACGTACGGTGTGGAGCGGGGGAAAAGTTCAATCTGAAATGATTGTTTACGGAGGAAAACCTGACAACAGGAGGAACCAAAGACTTACCTATCGCTATTTGTTGGATCACTTGATCGTTGGAATACAGCTAAGCGTGCAGAAGAGCGGGAAAGGGTTAAACATCGTTGAGAGTATTATCAATAGTTGAAGATAGTGTTGTCGATGGTCCAGGATTAAGAACTACTATTTTTTTTGCGGGGTGTACTCATTATTGTAGAGGGTGTCATAATCCAGAGAGCTGGCGAATAGATGGAGGAATCGAGATGTCAATTGACGAAATGATGAGTCAATTGAATCGAAATCCATTAAATGATATTACCTTTAGTGGTGGAGAGCCAATGCTACAAATAAGAGAACTTATACGATTAGCTAAAAAATGCAAAGAAAATAATAAAAATATTTGGTGCTATACAGGATTTCTCTGGGAAGAGCTAGTGACAGAATTTAAGGAAGAGTTTGCGGAATTAAGTATATATTTAGATGTTTTAGTTGATGGCCGGTTTCTAATCGAACAAAGAGATTTAAGTCTCCTTTATAAAGGAAGTAAAAACCAACGAGTGATAGATTGTCAAAGAAGTTTAAAGCAGCATAAACTGGTTTTATATGGCGAATAGAACAGAAAAGAAAGGCACTTACTATTTTAGTAAGTGCACTTTCATTTATGTCAAACGAGGTTTTTTATTCAATTCTTTGTTATCATCTTCATTTTTAAAGATTGCTTTTCTAACATAAGGCAGTACCCAGCGATCAAGACCGTAATATCCTGCATTTGCTCCAGCAATCATGATAATCATGCCCAATAAGATATCTGTTGGGTTATGAGAAATGGTGCCAGCAAGCAAGAAACAGAAATTCATTAATACTCCAAAGAATGCTGCAGCAGTTGTGAAACAACCTAAAATTAACCCAAGACCGACTAATGTTTCTCCAATAGGAACGAGAACATTAAATAAACCTACATTCGGTAATGCAAATCCTTCTACAAAACTAGTGTACCAGCCATAGACTGCTCCGCCATCTGGACCCATGACTGGGTTAGTAACTGCATTTGTTAAAAATCCAGAAGCATCAAAACCCCCACCAGTAAGTTTACCAAATCCAGAAGTAAACCAAGAATAGCCAAGGAATAAACGAATAATGGTTAAAATGCCAGCTGCAATTTTATTTTCTCTTAAAAATCCGATAAACATAAGAATCATCCTTTTCTTATTTTTCGTTTTTATTATTTACAAGTTAAATATATCAAATACTTATTAAAATAAAACAATAATGTGAATCAATTCACAAATCATTCAAAAGAATATGTCTTAAATGTGAACTTTCTTGATAAGAAAAGTGATTTATGTAACATAATTGTTTAGAAACAGGGTTTAAGCACATAAACTGTTATTCATGATAAAATAATTGCACAAGGAAAAAAACTGTTATTCACATAGAAGATTTTTATAAAGGGGAGACATCAATGACGAAAGTAACCATCATAGCTGGTGGACACAAAATAGACTCAAGATTAACAGGTATCTTACAATATACTGCTGACTTTTTAGAAAAAGAGAAGGTTGAAGTCCACGTCATACAAGTACATGAATTGCCAAGCGCTGCCTTAATTACCGCTGATTTTATGAATAAAGAAATTAAGGAAGCAAGACAAAACGTAGAACAAAGTGATGGAGTGATTGTCCTATCACCTGTATTTCAGGCTTCTTATTCAGGCATCATTAAGACATTTCTAGATCTATTGCCACAAAAGAGTCTTCGAAATAAAACGATACTTCCTTTAATGCTTGGAGGAAGCTATGCTCATTTATTAGTAATAGATTACGCATTGAAACCTGTGTTAGCAAATTTAGGTGCAACCAATATCTTAACAGGAGCCTATGTTACCGATAATCAAATTACAAAGCAAGTCAATCAAACCTATTTATTAGATGAAGATTCAGGAAACAGGATTACCAATCAATTAGAACAGCTGCTTGGAGAAATGCAATAAGGGTTAAAAAAGTGATGGAGATGCCGTCACTTTTTTATTTTTTATAGAAAATGGAGAGAGGACATGATATGATAGGCTTAAGATGAAAAATACTAATTAACATGACTTGTTAGCTCAGTGGGAGAGCACTTGCTTGACAGGCAAGGGGTCACTGGTTCGAACCCAGTACAGGTCATAAATTTTAGGAAGGCTCAAATCTCTTTTTACTAAGTGGTTTGAGCTTTTTGTATGTTTACAGACGGAATAAGTTCTTTTATTCCACTCATACTCTTAAGTAATTCTATGTCAATTTAAACGAAAGTGACTACCTAATATTTTTTATTAAGTAATGTAGAAAACAGAAATAATTACATATCTTTTGGTAAAAGGAATTTAAAATTAATACCACTGTCTTTTGCTTCTATTCAAAGGAACATTGGGACCTAAATATGGATAATATGCTTGTGTCCCTTGTGGTCTTGGAGCAATCTTATAAAGTTGGCCTCCAATCATGTAGTAATAATTATCTTTATTTCCTAACAGCTGTTGATTCCAAGCTCCATATGCTGGCTGAGGAAAGTTTTGATAAATCACGCCGTTAAGTCCTGTAATGACCGTTGGCTGCATAAGTGAAGCTCCTTCATTTTTCCTTTATAATATGTAAAATCCTTTCATTAGTTGGTTGTCCAATATGAAATAGGTAATTGTTGTAATTAAAAAGCATCAAAAAAATTTTGGTGCACTCGAAGATTCTTCACCCGTTTATATAGTCTTAACTAGTGCCATCAATTAGCTTAGCAGCTAGTAGTATATAAGTTGATTCTCCATTATATATGGCGAAATAGGCGGTGGTATTCTTTAGTCTTTAATGAAATTTTTTTAAAGTTCCCCACTTAAAGGTGAAAAGAATGAAAAGTAGAAAACTCAATTTTTCAGAAATATTAAGAATAAAAAATTTTCTTTAATAATGGGTTGATAAAAGAAAAAATTTTTCGTATAATAAAAACATCAAATGAAAACACTTTCAAACGTAAGGGAAAAGGGGTACAAAGATGGATGCCTATTTATTAATTATTGCATTACTTTCCATAGTTATTGTTATTTTAGGAGTTTCACTATTAAAGTGGCATGCTTTTATCAGTTTAACAGTAGCAAGTTTATTTCTAGCCATTTTTTCAGGATTATCTTTTGACAAGATTGTAAGCGCTTATGAAACTGGTGTAGGCGGCGTTTTAGGTCACTTAGTAGGAATATTAGCATTAGGGACTATTTTGGGGAAAATGCTTTCAGAATCTGGAGCAGGATTAAAAATTGCTAACTTTTTTGTAAACGTTTTTGGGGAAAAGAAATTACCATGGGCAATGTTTTTCTCTGGCTTTATTATCGGAATTCCCGTATTTTTTGAGGTTGGTATTTTAATATTATTGCCATTAGTTATATCTATTCAAAAAGCAACAAAGAAGAATATTCTATTGATAGCATTGCCTGGTATTGCTGGATTGTCAATCGTCCATGGCCTTGTTCCGCCACACCCTGGTGCGATTGCGGCAATCGGAATTTTTGATGCTAATTTAGGAACTGTATTATTATATTCACTGATTATTGCGTTACCTGCTGGAATCATTGGTGGACCATTATTTGCGAAGTGGATTAATAAGCGTGTTTTTCCAAAGGGAGAATCTTCTCTTATCACTGCAGAACCAATAGCACAAGATAAATTGCCAAGTACTGGCGTATCATTTTTATCTATTTTATTACCTGTTATTTTAATGATAATTGGAACAGCTGCACCTTATTTGACGATCTTTTCAGAAGGGGTAAGAAATGTACTTGCCTTTCTAGGTAGTCCATTATTAGCACTATTAATTGCTGTATTCTTTGCCTTCTATTTCCTTGGTATACGTCAAGGAATGAATAAAGATAGTATTAAAAAATTTACAGAAGACTGTTTTTTACCAGTTGGTTCCATTTTATTAATCATTGGAGCAGGTGGAGCGTTCAAACAGGTGTTGATTGATAGTGGAGTAGGGAGTACGATTGGAACAATGTCGGAAAGCTTATCTTTATCACCACTAGTATTAGCTTTCATAATTGCAGGATTAATTCGAATAGCTACAGGTTCAGCAACAGTTGCTTTAACGACAGCTGCAGGAATTGTTTCCCCAATTATTGCTGGAATGTCAGGAGTAAATGTGGAGCTGTTGGTTATCGCAACAGGTGCAGGTTCTCTAATGTTCTCTCATGTAAATGACGCTGGATTCTGGATGGTAAAAGAATACCTTGGGTTAACAGTAGAAGAAACATTTAAAACTTGGACAGTTCTAGAAACGGTATTATCATTCGTCGCATTTGCAGGAGTGTTAATATTAGATTTAATTGTTTAATAGAATCCCTATAGTGGAAGAAGCTGGGATATAAGTATTCCCGCTAGTGATAAACACGAACAGTTATACAAAACATGTATAATTTTTCGTGTTTTTATTTTAAAGAAGGTTTAAATAAAAGTATGTGTTAATCCGCAACATGAAAACACTATGCTTTCTATTGGGCGAGCGATGAGTACCCTCTTTATGTTAATTAACAGGAAATGTTTTTAGTTTAAATTTAGAATATTCTTTTATTTTAAGCAAACAGATATCTCAATTTTGAAAAAACATTTACCAAAAGCAATTTACTTGTTATTCTCTAAAAATATAGTATAGTTATATTCTCCATATGGAAGCAATTAAAGGGGAAATGTTGATGAAACAAGTATATAGTGATTTCATTCAATTTCGTGGAAATCATTATGATTTTGGATATGTGCAAGGACAATTATTGAAGGAATCTCCTATTTTGCCTAATCGAATAAAGCATTGGACATCAAAGCGGAAACGTTATTTTACCATAAATGAAAAAGAATCCATCCAGCTTCTTAATAAGTTTATTCCGGGAATGCTAGCAGAAATCAATGGCCTAGCAGACGCTCTCCACTGGAAACTCGAAGATGCATTAAGGGAATTTGGTGGCCATTACGTCGAATATGCAAGAAGTGGCTGTTCGATCTTAGCAGGATCGAATTACTTAATTAGAAACTATGATAGTCATCCTGGTTCATACGAAGGGCGTTACATGATATATCAGCCAACTGATACGGGTTATGCTGTTATTGGTCCATCTATGCAAATAACTGGAAGAATCGATGGCATGAATGAAAAAGGTCTAGTGATGGGCTATAATTTTATTAATCGAGTTGGTTCTGGGGATGGTTTTATATGTAATATGATTGGTCGAATAATCTTAGAAACATGTGCAAATGTGGAAGAATCAATTGCTTTATTAAAGGAAATTCCTCATCGAACTTCTTTTAGCTATGTATTATTAGACAATTGTGGAGAAGCATACGTGGTAGAAGCAACTCCAAGGTCAGTTATTGCTAGAAAATCGAATATAAGTACCAATCATTTCGAAATCTTAAAGGAAGAAAACCAATATCAAATGGATGACTCCATAAGAAGAAAGCAGATAATAGAAGGACAACAAGGCAGTTATTCCAATGTATATGAAGCTTTTCGCATATTGAATGATAAGGATAAAGAAGTGTTTTCAAATAAGTATAATGCTTGGTCTGGAACGCTTCACACCGCAGCATATCTCCCTCATGAGAAAAAAGCATGGTTTGCGATTGGTAGTGATCGAATGCCTCTAATCATTGATTTGGATTCCTTTTTGAAGGGAGAAAAACTAAATTTAAAAAGAATTAAAGGACAGCTTGAATTTGATACTCCTTTTATTAATATGGAGATATTATAATAGTTTGAATAGATAAAGGGAGCTAATTATGGATTAACCATAACTAACTCCCTTTTTTAGCTTTGTTAAAACACGTAAGTAGTAAGAATCGTTCGTTTCCTTATATTCTTGTATCAGATATAGCATTTCTGATTCTTTCTAATGATTGATTTGCAATATTTTTATTTAAAATCATCACATTTACATATAATGCATCAATTAAACTAAGCTGACCAATTCTTGAAGATAAAGCTTCCGAACGGTATTCCGTTTCCTCAGAGCTTGTGAATAGAGCTACATCTGAATTCTGACCGATTGGTGATCTGGGATACCCAGTAATTCCAATGGTTTTAGCACCATTACTTTTAGCTGTTTTCATTATGCTAATAGTATCTTTGTTAGTACCAGAGTGTGAAATAATGACAGCGACGTCCTGTTCTGATAGTTGAGAAGAAGACATTAGCTGAAAATGAGAGTCTATGAATGAAAACGCTTTAATTCCAGTTCGTACAAATTTATGGAAAGCATCCATTGCAATAACAGCTGAACCACCTGTACCATAAAACTCTACTCGTTTTGCATGTAATAATAATTCAACTGCTTTTTGAATAGAATGGCCGTTTAGTATTTCCAATGTATTTTCAAGTGTTCGTACATTGGATTTAAATACTTTTTCAGTAACGGTTTTGACACTATCATTTTCGCTAATTTCCTCATGAATTTGCTGAATTGGTTCAATTACTTCAGAAGCTAAAGCTATTTTCATTGCTTGATAGCCTTTAAAACCAATCCGCTTACAGAACCGAAAAACCGTTGCGTCCGCAACGCCTAAATCTTCTGCTAATTCATTGATGGTGGAATGAATGATTTTTTCAGGATTCTCAAGAATGTAATCAGCGATTTTTTTTTCTTTTTCACTTAGTCTAGCGTAATAGGAACGAATTTTCCCAAGACAATTTTGCGCCATAGACTTCTATCCTTTCCAAATTAATATAGTTGTAGTATAACACAATTAGTCTCTTGAAAAAATTTTTCTTATTATAACATTTTTTTTCGAAAAATATTCGTAAAGGGGTATTATTTTCGAAAAAAATTTCGTATAATAATTTATATAGAGAAATATTTTTTCAAAAGGAGAGAATAACGAATGAACATCGGTCTTATTGGTTTAGGAAAAATGGGATATAACTTAGCTTTAAATATGGTGGATCATAAGTATAGTGTAACAGCTTTTGATATAAATGAAAGCGCTGTAAAAGAAATTTCTCATAAAAATGTAACAGGAGTAAATACAATTGAGGATTTAGTGAAAAATCTGCCTACACCAAGAGTAATTTGGCTAATGGTTCCTGCCGGAGAAGTGACAGAAAATGTGTTGTGCGAAGTAAAGAAGTATGTGGAAACAGGGGATATTATTATTGATGGTGGTAATTCTCATTATAAAGACTCGAAAAGAAGAGGGCTTGATTTAGAAGAACTTGGCGTTTTCTATTTAGATGTTGGTACAAGTGGCGGTGTAGACGGGGCTCGAAATGGCGCTTGTATGATGATTGGCGGCAATAAAGAAATATTTGATAAGGTTGAAGAATTGTTTAAGGATTTATGTGTGGAAAATGGCTATACGTATGCTGGTGTATCTGGAAGCGGCCATTTTCTGAAAATGGTTCATAATGGAATTGAGTATGGCATGATGCAATCCATTGCAGAAGGTTTTGAGCTACTGGAAAAAAGTGAGTATGATTTTGATAACGAAGGTGTGGCAAAGGTTTGGAATAACGGTTCTGTCATTCGTTCTTGGTTAATGGAATTAACGCAAAATGCTTTTTCTAAAGATCCAAAGCTTGAAGGTATTAAAGGTGTAATGCATTCTTCTGGTGAAGGAAAATGGACACTGGAAACAGCATTAGATTTACAAACGGCTATGCCAGTTACAGCATTATCTTTAATGATGCGCTATCGTTCATTAGATGAAGATACATTTTCAGGTAAAGTTGTTGCGTCTTTACGAAATGAATTTGGCGGCCATAGTGTAGAATCTAAATAAAACGAAAAGTCCTTTAGCAAGTATGTTTTGCTGAAGGACTTTTTTGAAAAAATGGACAACTAGAACAGACTAAAAAGAGCAGCCATTGACAGGAAATTATCTTTAATTGCAAGTATCATGGAGGTGAGATTCATATGAAAATAAACCAGAACTAAAAGTTGGAGGTACTAGTTATGAAGAAATTTGAGGTGAAGATAGTTCAAATTAGAGAAGATAGTTCTTTTAATATTGGGATGAAAACAGGACAGCACATACTGGATAGTTCTCTTGTTCCGATGTGGAATAAGATTTTCGAGCATGACATTGACTATAAAAATATGCGCTCCATATTTTCATCCTATACTCCCCATCTACTAGAAGAGTTGGAAGGACTAGCACAAGGATTGGGAATTTCATCTATTAGAGCTGCATCCATGTTTAGTGGTTATGATGTTCCAAAGATAGATGCGATGGGGTGCACGGCTATACTTACAGATCAATATTATGTTAGGAACTATGATTTTTCCCCCGATTTTTATGATGGTATTTTTAGTTTAGTCCAATCAAAGACAGCACTTGCCACAGCAGGATATAATCTCCAAATTTTAGGGAGACACGATGGAGCTAATCAGGAAGGATTAGTAATGGGACTAAACTTTGTAAGTTATAATGGATATACAAAAGGTATTTCACCTTGGACAGCAATCAGGATGGCATTGGATACTTGCTCCACAGTCGATGATGCATTTGCTCTGCTAAAAGAATTACCGCATTCAGCGTGTTATAATTTTTCCTTGGGTGATAAAAAAGGCAACATTGCGGTTATTGAAGCAACCCCGGAAAAAATTTGTATCAGAAATGATGATTCCCTTTTATCATGTGTTAATCATTTTCAAACGCAGGAACTCCAAGAAAAAAATAGATTATCTATTGATGGTTCGATCAAAAGAAATAATTATTTACAATCATTTTATGGAGATAAACTAACACAAGACGAGATGTTTAAAATTTTCGCAAATAAACGCTCCCCTGTATTTTTTACAGATTATGAAAACCTATTTGGAACACTTCATACCTTTTCCTATTCCTTTAATAAATCGAGAATTATTACTTCTATAGCTCAAGGGAAGGAAGCTTTGGATTTTAATTTTAATAATTGGGTGAATGGGAAAGATATTGCCAGCAATAAAATGACTGGTTTAATCGAGAAAAGTAATTCGTTTAAATGATGTATGCTAGTTAATGTCTAAAACCTTGATATATAAGGGATAAGGCTTTTTTATTTATATCGTAATTAAGTTTAAGAAGGATTAATCTAGAAGTTGACGGGTAGTTCAATTAAAAAGAAGGGACTCATAACTATCGGAGTTTAGTGGATTAGCAATGAAACTATTAATTGAAGATCTTTAATTTTCAACAATAGATTGAATTATACCCGTATTATTAATGAATAAAATATGGGAGTAGAAGAGAAAGACACATAAACGAACTAGCACATGGAACCTCATAAGGATATTGTGCCTTTTTTTAGGTGAGTAGCATGTAAAAAAACGGCAAAATGATTGGAGGTCCGAGCGTTTTGCCATGTCATTTGGTGTACAAATAATATTGTAAGAGAAAAGACTACAATGTAATCTTTTCTCCCAGTTCCTTTAGCTACTTACTAACTGTAGACATCTTTTTCAAAGGTTATTTCACCCATTTATTTTGAAACGATGCGATTGCATCATATTCTTGCTCTAATGCTCGAGATATACGGATATAAATAGCTGTTAAATCTTGATAAATGTCAACATTTTCTTGAATTGGCTGATGGGAATGTGTACTACCGACTAATTGTTTCATAATGGAAAAGTCGTCAATTTCCCCTAATGCATACATGCCTAAAACGATAGCACCAAGACAAGAGCTTTCAAAGCTTTCTGGAACGACTACTTCTTGATCAAAAATATCTGCCATCATTTGTCTCCATAGTTCAGAACGGGCAAATCCACCTGTTGCTTGAATTTGCTTTGGTGCTCCAATAACTTCTTGAAGGGCAAGCATAACCGTATAAAGATTTAAGATAACTCCCTCTAATACAGCTCTTACCATATGTTCTTTTTTATGATGTAATCCGAGTCCAAAGAAAGATCCTCTTGCATTGGAATTCCACAAAGGCGCTCTTTCTCCAGCTAGATATGGATGGAATAATAAACCATCCGCACCAGGTGTGACCCGGGAAGCAATCTTTGTTAAAACTTCATATGGATCAATTCCAAGTCTTTTTGCCGTTTCAACTTCCGAAGAGGCCAATTCATCACGAACCCAACGGAAAGTCATTCCACCATTATTAACAGGTCCGCCAACTACCCAGTGATCTTCTGTTAAGCAATAGCAAAAGATTCTTCCTTTAGGATCTGTGACTGGTTTATCGGTTACAGTCCGAATCGCTCCGCTTGTACCAATTGTCACTGCAACTACACCAGGGTCAATAGCATTTACTCCCAGATTAGAAAGAACACCATCACTTGCCCCAACAACAAATGGAGTTTCTGCAGGAATTCCAATCTCTTTAGCATATTTATCCTTAAGCCCTGTTAAATAATGAGTAGTAGGAACTGGCTTCGCCAACTGCTCAGGAGTTACACCAGCAACTTCTAAAGCTTCCTGATCCCAATTTAACTGTTCAAGATTAAACATTCCAGTCGCAGAAGCAATAGAATAATCGATAACAAACTCATCAAATAAGCGATAGAATATATATTCCTTTATGCCAATAAATTTAGTTGCTTTTGTAAAAATGTCTGGTTGATCATTTCTTAGCCATGTTAATTTGGCTAAAGGAGACATAGGGTGAATTGGTGTTCCCGTTCTGCGATATATGTCTAAGCCATTATGCTCCTCTTTGATTTTTTTCGCCCAAGTAGAAGCACGGCTATCTGCCCACGTAATACAGCGTGTTAATGGTTTTCCATTTTCGCCTAATGCAATAACGCTATGCATGGCAGAGCTGAAGGAAACTAATTTTAGGTTCTTTGCATCCACTTTGGCTTTTTGAATAGCTGTACTCATTGTTTCTAATACAGCCTGAAAAATTTGTTCAGGATCCTGTTCGGCAATTGCAGGTGCAGGGCTGTGTAGTGGATATTCTACATGATGCATGCTTAAGACTTTGCCAGCTTCAGCAAATAGAACAGATTTTGTACTTGTTGTGCCAATGTCTACACCTAAATATAGGGATGTTGAACTCATTATAAAAACTCCTTTATATGGAAAAGTGTAAAAAATATTTCATAGAAAACATTTTATATAGAAAAAAATTTCTTTATCTATATTTTAAAGGATATATATTAATTTTGAAACTGTTTTCATGTATTATTTTAAATTAATTTGCTTTCCTTTAGAGGCTGGTTGAATTTGATTGTCTATATATAAGGGTTAGCTATACATTTTTGCTCTAAATAGTGTAAAAACAAAGCAAAAATATGCTAAGATGAAACCATCCTAAGTGTAAGGAGCTGTTTGAATGAATAACGAAATGGAAACGATGTATGAGACTATTTATAATCAAATACTCCATTATCAAAACCAACTGGAAGCAATTTTATGTCAAAATTCGGATACATTGCAAGAAGAGGAGCAAGAACAGTTTAATCGAATGTCTATTGCTCTCCAAGCTTCAAAAGATATTCTGGAAAATATGCTAACACCAGGGAAGAAACTGAACTTCATTTATGAAAAAGGAATGTTCAGCCTGGAAATGTTTGATGAAAAATAAGTATTAAAGAAGAATATCTTCGCTTGGACGAATATTCTTCTTTCGAAATTCTCCAGGTGTCATGCCCGTTGATTTTCGAAACACCTTCGTAAAATAGTTTGCATTTGCAAAGCCTACCTGAACGGAAATATCCTCAATGGAATATTTGGTTTGATATAATAGCTCTGCCCCTTTTATTATCCGGATATTTGTTAAGTATTGGATAGGTGTAATCCCAAGCACTTTTTTAAATAAACGGGTAAAATGGAAGCGGGAAAGTTTGGCTGCCTCAGCCATATCATCAGGACCAATTGGTTTATCATAGTGATTTTGCGCAAATAATGTTGCATTTAATATACTTTCAGGCAATGGAATGTCTCCCATATTCTTCTTGTATTGATACACTTCCATTATAAAGGAATAAGCAAGACTAGATGCTTGGTACGCATTCGTTATATTCTTCTCATTTGCTAATTGATAAATGTGAAGAAGCTGCTGTATGGGTCTAGAATCAGAAGCTAATTGGATAATGAATTGATTATTCTCTGTGAAGGAATGCCAGCATTTTTTTACCGATTCCCCATATAAAGTAATAAAAATGAATTCCCATTGCTCGCTATTTTGTGGTAGATAATATCTGTATTCCTCTGAAATATCAATCAGAAATGCTTTTCCAGCGGTTAATCGATGATCTTTTCCTCCAACTTCAATTGCTCCCATTCCAGAAATAGTATATTGGAAAATATACATGCTATCCTCTTTACGCTTTTTTCCTTTCCAATTATAAAGATAAGATGTTTGATTTTCCCATCCAATCGACCAAATTTGGGCAACCTCTTTTGTAATTTTTTCCGTAAATCTGTATGCAAATACATTATTATCTTTTTTAGGCAATGAGAAAGCCCCTTTCTAAGTCGAGATAACATAGGTAGATACTTGCCTGTATAGATGAATGGTAATTTGAGCTAATATTAATTTTATCAGAAATTTTTCTGCTGAATAGCAAAATATTACCCTTTTCCCTTTCTTATTTTACCATTGAGAGAGAACGGTTTGAAGCATAAAATAAAAATGTAAACGGTTCAATAAATTATTGATAACGAGAGGGAAAATAATCGTTCATATATAAAGGAGAGACACAAATGGCAAATAACCTATATACAACTTTTACTGATATTTTTAACGAAGGGGAAACAAGAATACGTACTTTTTTTGCACCAGGACGTGTGAATTTAATAGGAGAACATACAGATTATAATGGAGGGCATGTCTTTCCTTGTGCCTTATCCATTGGAACAACAGCAATTGTTCGAAAAAGATATGATAGAATGATTCACTTCTATTCTACCAATTTTTCCAATTTAGGTGTGATAAAGATATCCTTAGATAATCTAGTCTACGATCAAGGAGATGATTGGGCGAATTACCCAAAAGGAGTTATTGCAATACTTGCACAACATGGATATAAACTAGATTCTGGATTTGATGTTTTATATGAAGGAGCAATACCAAATGGTGCGGGCCTATCGTCCTCTGCTTCTATTGAAGTAGTAACAGCTATCATGATAAATGAGCTCTACTCTTTTGCGATTGATCGAATTTCGCTAGTGAAAATGTGTCAGCAGGCAGAGAATGAGTTTATTGGTGTAAGCTGTGGCATCATGGATCAATTCGCAATTGGAATGGGAAAAGAAAAACATGCCATTTTACTAGATTGCGATACGCTTGATTATACCTACAGTCCACTCGATTTAGAGGATGCGTCGCTAATTATTGCAAATACCAATAAGCGCAGGGGGCTTGCTGATTCTAAATATAATGAGAGACGAGGGGAATGTGAGAGAGCACTAAAAGACTTGCAAGAAGAGCTAGATATTCGTTCGCTTGGAGAGTTAACTAAGGAGGAATTTGATGCAAATGCTCATTTCATTAAGCAAGATATTGATCGATTAAGAGCAAAGCATGCTGTATATGAAAATGCCAGAACAATTATGGCGGTAAAGAAACTACAAGAAGGCGATATTGCGGGATTTGGACAATTGATGAACGCATCCCATGTCTCCTTAAGGGATGATTATGAAGTTACTGGGAAAGAATTGGATGCTTTAGTGGAGGCAGCATGGGAACAAGAAGGTGTCATAGGTTCTCGTATGACAGGTGCAGGCTTTGGTGGTTGTACAATCAGCATTGTGAACAACAAATATATTGATGCCTTCATCGAAACGGTAGGGGCGAAATACGAGGAGCAGACAGGATTAAAGGCAGACTTTTATGTTGTTCAAGTTGGTGATGGTGCAAAAGAAATGGTGGAAGAATAGAAGCTAATAATAAGAGGAGGAGTAAGAAATGGCAATTCTAGTATGTGGTGGTGCTGGGTATATTGGAAGTCATATGGTGTCTGAACTATTAGACAGAGGGGAAGAAGTAGTTGTTGTCGATAATCTCCAAACAGGACATAAAGCAGCCGTATTAGAAAATGCAGCACTTTATATTGGTGATTTGCGAGATGCACAATTCCTAGATGCTGTGTTTAAGAAACATTCGATTGATGCGGTTGTCCATTTTGCTGCCGACTCCTTAGTAGGAGAAAGTGTAAACAATCCATTGAAGTACTATGACAATAATGTATATGGTGCGATGTCGCTTTTAAAGGCAATGCAGTCAAATGGTGTGAAGAAAATGGTATTCTCGTCAACTGCTGCAACGTATGGGGAAGCGAAGAATTTTCCGATACAAGAAAGTGATCCTACTACTCCGACGAATCCATATGGTGAGACAAAGCTTGCGATTGAGAAAATGTTAAAGTGGACGGAAGAGGCGTATGGGATTCATTTTGTTGCTCTAAGATACTTTAATGTTGCAGGAGCACATATGGATGGTAAATTAGGAGAAGATCATTTTCCTGAAACACATCTGATTCCGATTATTTTACAAGTGGCATTAGGAAGTAGAGAAGCAATTAGCATCTTTGGCGATGATTATGATACGCATGACGGAACATGTATAAGAGATTATATTCATGTCACTGATTTAGCGAATGCTCATATACTTGCTTTGGATAAATTGGAAAAAGAGGGGACAAGTGGGATATACAATTTAGGTAGCGGAACTGGATTTACTGTGAAAGAGGTAATGGAAGCAGCAAGAAAGGTAACCGGCCATCCTATCCCAACTGTGCTTGCACCTAGAAGAGCAGGAGATCCTGCCCGATTAGTTGCTTCTTCAGAAAAGGCAAAAGAAGAATTAGGCTGGAATCCACAGTATACTTCTTTAGAAAAAATGATTGGTAGTGCATGGAGATGGTTCCAGGAAAATCCAGAAGGCTATCAAGATAGATAATGGGGAATGACTAAGAAGAAAGGAGCAATAGTAGATGACAACAACTATTTATCATCATGTAGAACAATTGCTTCATTATGGACTAAAATCAGGGTTATTAAATAAATGGGATATAGATGTAGTACGAAATAAATTACTCGAAATACTAGAATTGGATGATTTTGTTCCATCTGAAAAAAATGAAGTAGCAGATACAGATTTGCGAATTATTTTAGATGAAATTTTAGATTGGGCAGCAGAAAATAATCGCTTACTAGAGTCGACGATTACCTACCGCGATTTATTGGATACAAAATTAATGGGTTGCTTTGTTCCATTGCCATCTGAAATAAATAATAGATTTGAAAGGCTTTATAAAGAAAAGGGAGCAGAGCAAGCAACGAGCTGGTTTTATGATTTTTCGAAAAAGGTGGATTATATCCGAACCGATCGAATTGCCAAAAATGAAGAATGGCTGGCAGAAACGGGTTATGGGGATTTAGAGATTACGATTAATTTATCAAAACCAGAGAAAGACCCGAAAGAAATTGCAGCTGCCAAAAAAGTAAAGCAAGGCTCCTATCCAAAATGTTTGCTATGTAAAGAAAATGCTGGTTATGCGGGAAGAGTAAATCATCCTGCAAGACAAAATCATCGCATTATACCTGTAACGTTAGAAGAGGAACAGTGGTTTCTGCAGTTTTCGCCATATGTGTATTACAAGGAACATGCTATATGTTTTTCCGAGAAGCATGAACCAATGACAATTTCTAAACATACATTTGCTAGATTACTAGGCTTTGTCAAACAATACCCTCATTATTTTATAGGTTCCAATGCAGACCTACCAATTGTTGGAGGATCGATTTTGACCCATGAGCATTTTCAAGGAGGATTTCATGAATTTCCGATGGCAAAGGCGGAAGTAGAAACAGCGTTTACAATGGACCGGTTTCCTTCTATTCAAGCAGGTATTGTCAAATGGCCGATGTCTGTTCTTCGATTACAAGGAACAGATAGACAAGAATTAGTAGAGGCATCTGATTATATATTAAAACAATGGATGGGTTATAGTGATGAAACGGTAGATATTATTGCATACACAGCAGATACTCGCCATAACACGATTACACCGATTGCTAGAATGCGAAATGGATTCTTTGAAATAGACTTAGTGCTCCGCAATAACCGCACATGTGAAGAGCATCCACATGGCATCTTTCATCCACATGAGGAAGTCCATGCAATTAAACAGGAAAATATCGGTCTCATTGAAGTGATGGGCTTAGCAGTCTTGCCAGGTCGCTTAAAAGAAGAGATGAGCATGCTTGCAGACAAAATTTTACAAGCAGATTTCGAAGTGAACATCAAAGACGAGCCTGCTATTATAAAACATCTAAATTGGGCAAAGGTTGTTAAAGAAAAAAATCCGCAAATGACAAGAAAAAATGTACACTCCATCTTACAAAAAGAAATAGGGATAGTGTTTGAGACCATTTTGCATCATGCAGGTGTATTTAAAAGAGATGACAAAGGAAAGAAAGCATTTCAACGATTTGTAGCAACATTGCAAAAAACAAAGTGAAAATAATGGACTATTTCCTTCCCGTTTTTATAGAAGGAAATTAGAATTTTGGATAGTCGCCCGCTCGCCTGATGGAAAGCGAGTGGACGACTAGGATCAAACTAATTTTGTCTATCCAAGAACCTTTAACGCCAAATGATTATGAATCGTTTTGTAAAAATGATGCTTATCTGTTTGGCGTTTTTTTAGCCTAAGTTTTGGATTGGGAATATGCAACTGTACTTTATGATAATCTCGATACGATAAATAAATGGTATAGACCGATTTCCCAAAAGAAGCAAAGAATGCTTCAGGTATCATAATTCTTTTTAAAGCTCCTTCATATGGTTCAATCTGAAAGAAATACTGTCTATGCATATTATTTCGGTCACGGAAAAGTATCTGTTCCATGTCTTCCGGGTAATCGCCGGCTATACCAATATCGAACCGGAAGAAACCATTCGTATATTCACAATTTACTAATTCTGCATACATGGGAACTTTAATATAGTTATAGGGCTGACTTAAAGGGGTTGCCCAATAAGCTGTACCTTTTTTTACAATATGTTTTTTGTTTTTTTCTTGGTTCATCCATTTAAATAATGTTTCAATATCTTTATAGCGCTTTTGCTGAAATAATTGATAACAAACAACATTATAAGGATGATGAAAATGATCGCTGATTTCATAATCAAAGGAAGAAGTCGTACGTAATATTTTTTTCATGGTTGCTATATATGCTTTTCTTTTTAAAAATTCATCTATTTTTCCCTTAAATGTTTGAGTGTTCTCGTTTCCTAGCGTATGATATCGATTCATAAAACCATTAAAGCAATCAAATTCATAAAGTCGATTAAAAATCATTTTCTTTAATTCTGCATCCATCTCCTTCTTTTTAAAATAGTGAATGACTTTTCTATTACAATGCATTTTATTTAAAACATTTGTTTGCTTAGTCAAAGACTCATTATTTTCATCTAAACGATTTAAATAATAAATAATCGCTTTCGTGGTCGAGATTTTCTTGCAATTCGTTAGTAATTCCATGAAAAATTGCTTGTCCTCCGCATATTTCATCTCAGGGAATTTAATTTGATTATCTTTAACAATACTGGCTTTCATTAATCTTGCTCTCGGTCCTAAATGATGAAAAATATGTGGGATACTCGTTGGGGGAATACTTCTCCTTTCTTTCCAAGATTCATGTTCTGCTACAATGGCACTTTTATTGGAAGTAACTCTAATTGTTTTTCCCACTACATAGTCATCATCTGTTTCATTTAATACACTATAAAGCTTTTCTAAGCCAGTTTTTTCAAACCAATCATCCGCATCTAAAAAAGTTAGATAGGGGGCAGTTGAAAGTTCGATTCCCAAATTTCTAGGATAAGCAGGGGTACCGCTGTTTTTTGCAAGAAAGGCGAGTTTAATATTGGGATGTTCTTTAACGAACGTTTTTAAGATAGAACGAGTCTGATCTTTAGAGCCATCGTCAACAATTATATATTCAATCTGCGGCATAATAGATTGATTTAAAACAGATTCAATTGTATGCTTGATTGTTTTTTCATTATTATATACGGGTGTAATGACAGAGATAAGGGGCTGATTTAAATAGTTTTCACTTTGATATAAATCAAAGTTATATTTATTTTTGTGAAGAGATGATATCTTTTTCATTGGTTTCCCTACCTTCATATTAACCTAAAAGAAACTCCTACTAGCAATCATTATGAATCAACAAGCAGGAGAGTATACGTCTAAATAGAAAAAATAGTTAATACGTTTGTATTATTATCCTGTATAATAAAGGTAGAAAAGAAAAGGGACCAAAGTGAAACTAGCTAGATGTAATCAAGTACATAAGTGTAATAAAATGAAAGAGCTTTCTATAGTATTAATTGGAAAAGTAAGGGGATTAATTAATAAGGTTTGTAAGAGATAAGGAGGTTTATTGGTGACAACAATTGGGGATATTGCAAGACTTGCAGGTGTAGCGAAAAGTACGGTATCTCGTTATTTAAATGATGGTTCTGTAAGTGAAGCAACAAAACGGAAAATACAGCATATTATTAAAGAAACGGGCTATTCGCCTAATGCATTTGCTCAAAGCTTAAAGGCAAAGAAACCAAATATTATTGGGACTATTGTTCCTAGATTAGATTCATATGCTTCTTCGCGCACCTTAATTGGAATAGATGAAGAATTAAAGACCATGAATTATCAAATGCTTATTTCTCATTCCAATCTAGATTTAGAACGAGAAATTGAAAATATTCACTCATTAGTAAGGCAAAAGGTTGCAGGGATTATTTTATTAGCGACGGAAATAACGGACCGTCACTTATCGAAAATAAAGGAAGGAGATATTCCTGTGCTAATTGTCGGTCAACAGCATAAGGAGATTCATAGTTTAATTCATAATGATTATGAAGCAGCCTATGAAGTAGGGAAATATATTCTATCTCAGGGACATAAAAGAATTGCATTTCTTGGAGTCAATGAAAAAAATGTTGCGGTAGGAATTGATCGAAAAGAAGGTTTTAAAAAAAGTTTGGAGGATATAGCAGATATAGATGTAAGATTTTTTGAAATAAATAGAAATAATGTAGAAGCGTCTTCCGTTGTTTATGACATAATGAATACATTCTGTCCTAGTATCATTGTTTGTGCTACAGATAATTTTGCAATCGGTGCAATGAAAGCGGTTTATTCGATGGGGATTTCTATTCCGAATGATCTATCCATTACTGGTTTTGGAGGATACGAAATGACAGAAATGATTCATCCTGGCTTAACCACTGCTAAGTTTTTTTATGAAGATGCTGGAAACCTTGCCGCTAGGAAGATGCTTAGTCTAATAAGAGGAGAGGATACCCCATTGAAAACAGTATCTGGTTTTGAAATCATTTATAGGGAAAGTGTAAGGCAGGTTTAGGAATGCCTATCGTTCAGGTAAGCTGTATGAATATAATAAGGATAAAATAGGTGATAACAGCTGAAGTTTGCAACATTATGCTTCGGCGGTTATCCTTTTAAGAACAAATGAAGGTTGACTCGGGAAAAAGAAATAAATTATAATTCGTTATGAAAGCGATTACTAATCAGTGTGTTTATTAAAAATAAAAAAAGTTTGTTAAATTTCCTGACAAGTTTAGAGATTTCTAGGCATACTTTTAGTAGTATATGTGATAATGATAAAGGAACGGAATAACTGGTCTAGACATCTAGATATATAGTTGATAAATCAATTTTAGAAGGGATTAATGAAATCATGAAAACAGATGAACAACAGGAACTAGTTTTAAAAAACTTATGCATTTACACAGAATCAGAAATTTTTCCAAAAGGGTATATGGTAATAAAGGGGGGAAAAATCGATACGATAGGCTTAATGGAATCCTTTCATGAAGAAGACTGGAGTAATATGCGAATAATAGATTTCCCTATGGGGATGAATTTAATTCCAGGATTCATTGATATCCATATCCATGGAGCAAATGATGCGGATGCGATGGATGGTTCATGTAATGCCTTAGAAAGAATGGCCGATACTTTACCAAAGGAAGGGACAACAAGCTTTTTAGCAACGACGATGACGCAAGATGCAGAAAGTATCGAAAAGGCGCTGTCTACTATTGCTCAGTATCTCGGATCTGCTAATCAAACTGGAAAAGCAGAAATAATCGGAATTCATTTGGAAGGTCCGTTTATCTCAGAAAAAAGAGTAGGAGCGCAGCCAATCCAGTCTGTTAAAAAGCCTGATGTAGCCCTCTTTAAAAAATGGCAAAGACTAGCCCAAAATCACATCAAGCTTGTTACAATGGCACCTGAGGAAGATGAAAACTTCGAACTTGTTCGCTATTTAAAGGGTGAAAATATTGTCCCATCAATGGGGCATTCAGATGCTGTTTACGATCAAGTACTATCAAGCATTCAAGCGGGAGTTAATCATGTTACACATCTTTTTAATGGCATGAGAGGCCTCCATCATCGTGATCCTGGAGTTGCAGGTGCAGCTTTGCTTCATTCAGAGTTAGTGGCAGAAATGATTGTTGATGGTGTACATATTCATCCAGAAATCGTTAAGCTTGCTTTTTTCCAAAAGGGTGTTAATCATATCATTCTAATTACAGATAGTATGCGTGCAAAATGGCTTGACGATGGTATTTCCTCATTAGGCGGACAAAAGGTAATTGTGAAGGATGGGAAGGCTTTATTGGAAAATGGTGCCCTTGCTGGAAGTACTCTAAAAATGAATGATGCTATCAATAATATGATGAATTTTACAGGATGTACATTACAGGATGTAGTAAAGATGGCTTCTTATAATCCAGCTAAGCAAATAGGAATTTTAGATAGAAAAGGAAGTATTGCAAAAGGCAAGGATGCAGATTTAGTCGTATTAGATGAAAATAATCAAGTTGCATTAACAATTTGCAATGGACAAATCGTTTATTCAAATGGAGGAGTAACAGCATGAAACTAATTGAAGTACAAAATTATGATGAAATGAGCAAATTAGCTGCGGAAATAATTATTGAGCAAGTCCAAACGAAGACAAATAGTGTTTTAGGACTTGCAACTGGTGGTACTCCGGTAGGTATGTATCAATATTTAATGAAGGATTTCACCCAAAATAAAACTTCTTATGAGCAAGTTATTACGCTCAATTTAGATGAATATATTGGGTTGGACAAGGACAATCCACAAAGCTATAGCTATTTTATGAAAGAGCACTTATTTAACCATATTAATATTCCAGAAAATCAAACATACTTGCCATCTGCTAAAAGTGTTCACGATGAAGAGGCAGGTAGAAATTATGAAAAGCTTATTGAATCAGTAGGTGGAATAGATATGCAAATTTTAGGAATTGGGGAGAATGGGCATATCGGTTTTAATGAGCCGGGGACTTCTTTTTCTTCTACTACAGGTATTGTAAAACTAGCTGACTCTACAAGAGAAGCAAATGCACGCTATTTTACTAAAATGGAAGACGTGCCAACACATGCCATCTCTATGGGGATATCCACCATCATGAAAAGTCGACAAATCGTGTTACTTGTTTCCGGAGTGAAAAAAGCTCCAATTTTAAATCAGTTATTCCAAACAGATGTGAACGAGAATCTACCTGCATCTATTTTGAAAAAACATCCGGATGTTACGGTAATTGCTGATCAGGAAGCACTTTCGATTTTAAAAGAAAAAAAAGGGAGTGTGTTTAGTTGATCATAAAAGATTCGCATATCCCCATTTATTATCAATTAGAGATGGAAATAAAAGAAATCATTAAAGAATTAACACCAGGGGATCCGATTAGTTCAGAACGGGAATTTTCGGAAAAATACGGGATTAGCAGGATGACGGTACGTCAAGCAATAAATAATTTAGTAGCAGAAGGTGTTCTTGTTCGTCAAAGAGGAAAAGGAACTTTTGTTGCTACTCCTAAAGTAGAACAGGAGCTTTCTGGGCTGACAAGTTTTTCAGAAGATATGCGTTCAAGAGGATTAACTCCGAAAACAAAAATTTTAGATTTTAAGACGATACCTTGTCCAAGAAGGGTTGCTTCTAAATTAAGGATAGAAGAGGAAGAGATGGTCTATGAGTTTAGTCGCTTGCGAATAGCAGATGAAATTCCTATGGCACTTGAAACCTCGTATATTCCGACAGCTTTGATTAAAGAGCTTCAGGAAGAAACTTTGCATGGTTCTATTTATGAGTATGTGGAAAAGACTTTACAATTAAAGATTAGTCATGCCACCCAGACAATAGAGTCAACCTTGTCTCAAAAAAATGAAAGTATACCTCTTGGGATTAAAGAAGGAGCACCTGCATTATTGATGGAACGATATAGTTATTTGGAAAATGGTACGCCTTTTGAATATGTTAAATCTATTTATCGTGGCGATCGTTATAAATTTGTGATTGATATGAAGAGGTCCCAATCATGAAGAAGCATAGAACGACAGAAACCAGTAATGAAAAAAGCCTGTTATTAGATGAATGGAGTTCTTTTGAAATTGTTCAGTTTATGAACCAAGAAGATGACGGAATTACAAATGCGGTAAAAGAAGCATTGCCAATGATTGCCTTAGCTGTTGATGGAATGGTAGATCGATGGAAGCTTGGCGGGAGAATTTTTGTGATTGGTGCAGGTACTAGTGGAAGGTTAGGAGTAGTAGACGCTGTTGAGCTTGTTCCTACTTTTTCGATTGAAGAGGATCGATGGATAGGAATCTTAGCAGGTGGTTATGAGGCAATGTGGACCTCTTTAGAAGAGACAGAAGATGACGAACAGCTTATACAATCAACCTTGGAAAATCATGATTTTTCAGAGAGAGATGTATTAATTGGTGTGACCGCTAGTGGGTCCACACCGTTTGTCCTTGCAGCCATTCATTATGGAAAAGAAAGAAATGGATTGACAATCGGGATAAGCAATAATGAAAATACAAAGCTCTCCTCTATTTGTGATTATGGAATTGAAGCGATAACAGGTCCAGAAGTTATTAGAGGATCTACACGTTTAAAAGCGGGAACAGCTCAAAAAATGGTGTTGAATATGCTATCAACCGCGTCAATGGTGAGAGTAGGGAAGGTATACCGCAATGAAATGGTGGATATGAAGCTCATTAATAATAAGCTTGTATATCGGGCTGTACAAACATTGATGAATGCGACAGATCTTAGTGAGGCAGATGCTGCAAGAATACTAAAAGAGAATGATCACAATTTGAAAGTATCTATTTTTCGTGTTTTAACAGGTGGAACAAAGGAGGATTCGCTTCATTATCTTGGTGAAGCTGACGGGCATATTAAGCATGCTATTCAATTGTATTATCAAAAAAATTAGAGAATGACTATTTAAAGGAGGGATGCCTAAAAAGAGAAAGTAATCGAGAGATTTAATCTTATAAAACTGCAGTAGTTGGTGGCATTATTTTAACTTATTTAATTATTTTTTAGGGGGAAGTTAAATGAAATCATACTTACAAAAGCTCGGGCGTGCATTAATGCTGCCAGTGGCTGTTTTACCAGCAGCAGCGTTATTAATGGGTATTGGTTATGCAATTGATCCAAGTGGATGGGGAGCCGAAAGCCCAATTGCTTCCTTTTTTATTAAAGCTGGTTCGTCCATATTAGATAATATAGCAATCTTATTTGCAATAGGTGTTGCACTAGGGTTATCAAAAGATAAAGATGGCGCATCTGCTATGAGTGGTTTAGTTTCCTATTTGGTTGTGAAAACTTTGCTATCTCCTGCCTCTGTAGCAATGTTACAAGGGATTCCTGTAGAAGAGGTGAACTTGGCTTTCTCTAAAATTGAAAATGCATTTATCGGTATATTAGCAGGTGCTGTTGCTGCAGCTTTATATAATCGTTTTAGTAAGACACAGCTCCCGACAGCATTTGCCTTCTTTAGCGGAAAAAGGCTTGTTCCTATACTTAGTGCTGTTTCGATGCTAATCATTTCCGTCATTTTATTATTTGTTTGGCCAGCAATTTTTTCAGGGCTTGTTTCTTTTGGTGAAGCAATTAGTAAGCTTGGAGCAGTAGGTGCTGGTATATATGGTTTCTTTAACCGTCTACTTATTCCAACAGGGTTGCATCATGCCTTAAATGCTGTATTCTGGTTTGATATTGCAGGAATTAACGATATTAATAATTTCTGGTCTAATAATGGGGTAAAAGGTGTAACTGGTATGTATCAAGCTGGCTTCTTCCCAGTGATGATGTTTGGACTTCCAGCAGCAGCGCTTGCTATGTATCATACTGCAAAAACAAAAAGAAAAAAACAAGTGGCTTCCTTGATGCTTGCAGCAGGGGTAGCAGCGTTTATAACAGGAGTTACAGAACCAATTGAATTTGCATTTATGTTTGCAGCACCTGCCCTTTATGTAGTTCATGCAGCATTAACAGGTCTCTCTCTTTTTATTGCCGCAAGTTTTCATTGGACAGCAGGCTTCGGATTTAGTGGTGGATTTATTGATTTCTTCTTAAGTTCACGTTTGCCGCTAGCAAATAATCCATATATGCTAATGGTTCAAGGACTAGTATTTGCCGTTATCTACTATACATTATTCCGTTTTCTTATTACTAAATTTAATTTTAAAACACCTGGTAGAGAAGATGATGAGTTAGTGAATGAATCATTAGATCAGGTTGCAGTGACTACAGATAATAAATTTGCTGTGATGGCTTCTGAAATTTATAAAGGTCTTGGTGGCGACAATAATGTCACTTCTGTTGATAATTGTGTAACACGTTTACGGGTTGAAGTGAAGGACATGGATGCTGTTGATCAACAGAAAATTAAAGCAACCGGTGTACCAGGGATCAATATAGTGGGAAAAACAAGCATTCAAGTAATTGTAGGAACACAAGTTCAATTTGTTGCAGATGAGATTGAAAAGATTAGAGAGTAATAAACATTAGAAGGTGAAACAGCCCTAGTTGAAAATAATAGTCTAAAGAAGAATCTTCTAATGGAAATTCAAATGCGGTGGTCCCTCTTTTTTAGGACTACCGCATTTTTTGTAGACTTAAGAAAACTGAGAAATTAGCAGGTTTAACTGTCGGTTATCTAGAATCACCATAGATAGGAAAATACATTAAATGTTGAATATAAAAGTGGAAGGAGCGAGCCATTATGTCGTCTATTGATATTAATTGTGATTTAGGAGAAAGCTATGGTGCTTATCGTATTGGGAATGATGAAGGGATTATACCATTTGTGACAAGTGTTAATATTGCCTGTGGCTTTCATGCTGGAGATCCAACGACCATGAGAAAAACGGTAAAGCTTGCGCTTGAGAATAAAGTTGCGATTGGAGCACATCCAGGCTTTAATGATGTACTAGGCTTTGGAAGAAGAGAAATAAATATATCACCTAATGAAATTTATGATCTTGTTGTTTATCAAATAGGGGCATTAGAGGCAATTGTGAAATCAGAAGGGGGAGCCATGCAGCACGTAAAACCCCATGGTGCATTATACAATATGGCAGCAAAGGATATCCACTTAGCAGAGGCTATTGCTAAAGCGGTTTATAAGGTGAATCCTGAATATATCCTTTTTGGATTAGCGAATAGTGAAATAATCAGGGCAGGTAAGCGATATGGCTTAAATGTTGCTAATGAGGTATTTGCAGACCGCACCTATCAGTCAGATGGTAGCTTAACTCCACGTACACAGGAACAAGCGCTTATCCATGATCCAAATTATGCAGCAAAGCAAATACTTCATATGGTCAAGGAGAAAAAGGTTGTTTCAGTTCAAGAAGAAGAGATACCGATTCAAGCAGATACAATTTGTATTCACGGAGATTCAAATGAGGGCTTATCTATCGTAAAAACAATCAGAAAAACGCTCCTTCAGTCTAATATAAGCATTCAAAATTTCAAACAGTCGGAAGAGGCTGGGATATAAGTATTTCTACTAACAATAAAAACGAACACTTACGTAATTTATTGTATAAATGATCGTGTTTATTATTTTAGAAAAAGGTTTAAAAACGAAGTGAAATGGAGCGGAGGAC
>NZ_JVDT01000010.1 GCF_001076885.1 Bacillus sp. 522_BSPC | reverse complement strand
CATCAGTGGGGGAAGGCATCCCACTGATGAAAGTTTCACTTTATTGTACATGAATTATTTATTTTTTCCAAAAAGGAGGGGCGAGAGATGATTCTGGTTGAAAAATTACATATAGAAGAAATTCCAGTTTTGCATATTGTAAAAAAAGACCACTATGATCAAAAACGACCATATATTCAATTTACACACGGCTTTACCAGTGCAAAGGAGCATAATCTCCATTTTGCCTATCACTTAGCAGAGAAGGGATTTCGCGTTGTTCTCCCTGATTGTTTATATCACGGAGAACGAGAGCAGGGATTATCCTCTATGGAATTATCGATGAATTTCTGGCATATTGTGATGAAAACGATTGATGAAATGCAAGAGATAAAAAATTATTTTAGCAAGAAAGAACTTATTGATGAAAAGTATATAGGTATTGTTGGAACAAGTATGGGCGGGATTGTTACATTAGGTGCATTAAAAAAGTATCCGTGGATTAATACTGCTGTGAGTTTGATGGGAATGCCATATTATGAGAAATTTGCCTACTATACCATTTCTGAAGTGAAAAAAAGAGGCTATGAGCTGCCGCTTAGTGAGAGGGAAATCGAGGAGCTAATTAGGCAATTAGAGGAACTGGATCTAAGCAAGGCACCAGAAGCATTACAGCATCGTCCCCTAATGTTCTGGCATGGGAAGAAGGATGAAGTTGTACCATATTCCTATTCTCATCAGTTTTATGAACATATAAAGCCACTGTATGAGGAAGTACCCGATCGATTAGTATATCTTTCGGAAGAAAATACAGGTCATAAAGTAAGTAGAAGTGCTATGCTGAAAACAGTGGAATGGTTTGAAAAACATTTAGAAGCTGGATTGTAAAAAGAGTGATTCAAATCCTTTTTTCTAGACATCATTATTTGTTATAGTGTTATTATAAAGATAAAATTTCTCTTGAAGAAAATAGGAAATATGCTTGACCATAAATAAATATAAGGGGTGCCTTCACATGAATGAAGAACTAAAAGATAGTATAATGGGTGCACTGGAGCTTGTAATCGATCCAGAACTTGGTGTCGATATTGTAAACTTAGGTTTAGTTTACGATTTGGAGCTTAAAGAAGATGGTCTATTGGTGGTAACGATGACGTTAACAGCAATGGGATGCCCACTTGCAGGTGTTATTGTTGATCAAGTAAAAGCAGCCTTAACCGACATTCCAGAAGTAAGTGATACAGAAGTAAATATTGTCTGGTCTCCAGCTTGGACGAAAGATAGAATGTCAAGATATGCAAAAATCGCCTTAGGCGTGAGATAAGTAGCTAGTATTAAGAAGGGAAACCTTCTTTTTTTCTTTGTTTTTAATATACTGTATATTATGAAAAGTGGTATGATGGTTAAAAGTGAAATTTTTGTGAACGTTTAGTAAGAAGGAGTGAGATTGAATATGAAGGATCAGCTAGATAGACCACTAAGGGATTTGCGCATCAGTGTTATTGATCGCTGCAATTTACGGTGTCAATATTGCATGCCTAAAGAAATTTTTGGTCCAGATTATCCCTTTCTTCCTCCAAGTGAATTATTAACTTTTGATGAGATAGAAAGAATTGCAAAACAGTTTGTTCAGTTAGGTGTCGAAAAAATTAGATTAACTGGTGGAGAGCCATTGTTACGAAAGGATTTGCCTTTGCTAATTGAAAGGCTTGTTCAATTAGAGGGTGTTCATGATATTGCTTTAACTACAAACGGGATTTTTCTTCCAAAATATGCGAATGATTTAAAAAAGGCTGGTCTCAAGCGAGTAAATATTAGCTTGGATAGTATGAATGATGAATTATTTGGGGCTATGAATGGCAGAAATGTAGGCGTCACTCTTGTAAAAAAAGGAATAGAAGCAGCTAAAAAAGCTGGCTTAGGAATTAAAATAAACATGGTAGTAAAAAAAGGGTTGAATGATTCAGAAATAATTCCGATGGCCACCTATTGCAAAGAAAATGAATTAGAGCTTCGATTTATTGAATACATGGATGTTGGTAGCACAAATGGATGGAAGATGAAGGATGTCATTACAAAGAAAGAAATCTATAGGCAATTGCAAGAAAACTTTGACTTAGAGCCGGTAGAGGCCGATTACTTTGGAGAAGTTGCCAAAAAGTATCAATATAAAGATTCCGATGTGCTTGTCGGTTTTATTACTTCCGTTTCTGAATCCTTTTGCACAAGCTGCACAAGAGCAAGGCTATCTGCTAATGGTTATTTATATACATGCCTGTTTAATGAAAAAGGGCATAGTATTCGGGACTTTATTAGAGAAGGCGCAGATGATTCAGCTTTGTCTGCTTTTATCAAGAATATTTGGCGACAACGAACAGACAGGTATTCAGATGAAAGAACAGAAGAAACGGCAAAGCTACGAAAAAAAATCGAAATGTCTTATATTGGTGGCTGATTTTTATTCCATTAATAAATACGTATCAAAGGTGATAATAGTGGTAGAAAGAAGAAATCCGATTTCTGTAATGGAAGCTGTAATGAGAGTAATGAAATTTGCAAAAGAGGGGAAAAAAGAGGAAGTCTCCATTTATGAATGCAATGGAAGGTTTTTATGTGAAGATATTGTAGCGAATCATGATGTCCCTTCCTTTGATCGGTCTGCATATGATGGGTTTGCCATACGCTCTGTTGATTTAAAAGGGGCAAGCAAGGAAAAGCCAATTACATTATCAGTCATTGATGAAATAGGTGCTGGTCAAGTTTGTCAAAAAAGAATTGGAGAATATGAGGCTGTCAGAATTATGACAGGTGCAATGCTACCTAGTGATTGTGATGCAGTAGTAATGTTTGAGGTCGTTAAAGAGGACAGAGAGAATGATCAGCCTTATATTATAATCGATCATGAAGTGGAGAAAGGAACGAATCTTTCTTTTCAAGGAGAAGATGTAAAAAAGGGGAAAGTTCTTGTAGAAAAAGGAACAAAAATTAACCCAGGCATTATGGCGCTTCTAGCTACTTTTGGTTACGAGAAAGTTCCAGTTGCTAAAAAGCCGATTATTGGAATATTTGCTACGGGAACGGAATTATTAGAAGTAGATGAACCGTTAGAAAAAGGTAAAATCAGAAATAGTAATGCCTATATGATAATGGCGCAAATAGAAAGAGCAGGAGCAATACCTGTCTATTTTGGAAAATTACAAGATGTATTTACAGTAAGCTATGAAGCGATGAAGGAAAAACTTGAATCGGTAGACATATTAATTACAACCGGTGGAGTTTCGGTTGGTGACTATGATTTGCTTCCAGCTATTTACAAAGAACTAGGAGCTGAAGTGCTTTTTAACAAAGTTGCGATGAGACCTGGAAGTGTGACAACGGTTGCTCATTTAGATGGCAAACTTTTATATGGTTTATCAGGGAATCCATCAGCTTGCTATGTTGGATTTGAAATTTTTACAAAACCAATCATTAGAAGATATCTCTTTTCTTCCAAACCGCATTTACAATCTGCACCTGCAATATTAGGAGAGGATTTTTTGACAGCCAATGCTTTTACTCGTTTTTTCCGTAGTACAGTTAGTTGGAAAGAGGATGGATTACATACCGTACCAAGTGGTGTAGATAAATCGAATATTGTAACAAGTCTTGCCTTTGCTAATGCATTAACGATCCTTCCTAGCAATTCTACAGGTTATCAAAAGGGGGAGCGTGTAAATGTTCTTTTATTGGAAGAGGAAGAAGGCTCTGAATGGCCCTGGAATTAACAGTGCGAGGGTAAGAACTAGCTGAAGGGGAATTTTTTATTTAAAGGAGGTGAATAGATGGAATTTAAGCAAATAAAACCGAAAAAAATATACGAAGAAGTAGCAGATGCTCTGTGCGAAGCAATAAAAAAAGGACAATTGAAGTCTGGCGAAAAATTAGCCTCTGTTCAGCAATTAGCTGACAACTTTCAAGTTAGTCGTTCCGCAATGAGAGAAGCGCTGACAGCCTTAAAGGCAAAGGGGTTAATTGAACTGAAGCAAGGGGAAGGAACATTTGTAAAAACATATCATCCAGAGGAAGTAGTATTTTCTTTTCCCCAAGCGGTTCTTATGAACAAGAAAGATGTCATGAATTTACTGGAAGTAAGAAGAATGATTGAAAGTGGAGCGGCAAAATCTGCTGCGGAAAACCGCACGAATCAAGACTTAATAGAAATGAAAGCTGCATTAGATAAGATGAGTGCTGCGAATGGAGGAGAGGAATTAGGGGAAGCGGCCGATTTGGAATTTCATCTGTCTGTTGCTAAAGCGACAAATAATGCATTGCTCGTAAATCTATTGATGAATGTATCAGATCTCATGCAAGAAACGATGAAAGAAACAAGGCAAATTTGGTTATATTCAAAGCAGACAACGATGACTCAGCTTTATGAAGAACATTTGCTTATCTATCAAGCTATTTTGCATCAAGAATCAGAAAAGGCAGTTAGTGCCATGACTCAGCATTTGGAAAATGTGGAAGAGATATTAATCAAATATTTTGCTAAAAAGGAGAAGTGACATAAATAGTAGGTGTTTGTTTTTAATCGTTTACTAGAACTATTTAAAGTTTTGAAATCGCTTTAAAAATTTTATTAAGTCATCAGATGACCTGTTCATTAGTGTTCATATGCTTTTAGAAAATGATGGTGTATATCTAGAAAGAGGGGATTTGAAATGAAAGTAACATTATTTGCTACCTGTCTTGTTGATATGTTTCAAAGTGATGTTGGGAAAGCAACAGTTGAATTATTAGAAAGATTAGGATGTGAAATAGATTTTCCGACAACGCAAATATGCTGTGGGCAGCCATCCTATAATAGTGGCTATGTAAAGGAAACGAAGGAAGCGATGAAAACAATGATGAAGACCTTTCAGGATGCAGAATATATTGTCTGTCCGTCTGGTTCTTGTGCCTATATGTTCCATGAATATGAGCATATTTTCAAAGGGGATCCGGTCTGGGAGCCAATCGCAAAAGAGCTTGCCACAAAGACATTTGAATTAACACAGTTTATTGTAGATGTTTTAAAAATAGAAGATGTCGGGGCAACATTTCACGGGAAGGTTACCTATCATACATCCTGTCATATGACAAGATTGCTAGGGGTGAAGGAAGCTCCTATTAAGCTATTAAAAAATGTTCGTGGAGTGGAATATACCGAATTGCCATTAAAGGAGAATTGCTGCGGATTTGGGGGGACCTTTTCGGTGAAAATGGGGCAAATTTCAGAACAGATGGTGGATGAAAAAGTCGCTTGTGTCGAATCAACAAATGCTGAATATTTAGTTAGTGCAGATGCAGGCTGTCTAATGAATATTGGAGGAAGAATGGATCGAAAGGGCAAAGCAATAAAAGCTTTACATATAGCAGAGGTATTAAATAGTCGAGAATAAAATGGGGGGATTTAATAGCTATGTCGATGAAAACAAGCTCACAAAAATTTAAAGAGAGAGTTTCAACAGAATTGGAAAATGAATTTATGCGTGGTGCTGTATCAAAGGCGCAACAAACCATTCAGACAAGAAAAAACACAGTTACAGAGGCAATGGGGAATTGGGAGGAATGGCGGTCCCATGGTGAGGAAATCCGTCAGCATGTATTAGAAAATCTAGATTACTATCTATTTGAACTAAGTGAACAGGTAGCAAAGCGTGGAGGTCACGTCTTTTTTGCGAAAACCGGTGAAGAGGCAAGTAAGTATATTGAACAAGTAGCTGTAGAAAAAAAGGTGAAAAAAGTAGTAAAAGCAAAGTCGATGGTCACAGAAGAAATCTCCTTAAACCAAAAGTTGGAGGAGGCTGGATGCGAGGTTATTGAAACGGATTTAGGAGAATACATTTTGCAGGTGGATGATCATGATCCCCCTTCCCATATCGTTGTTCCAGCCTTGCATAAAAACAAAGAACAAATCCGTGATGTGTTTACAAAAAAACTAAACTATACAAATACGGAAAAGCCAGAAGAATTAGCATGGCATGCAAGACAGGTGCTTCGAAATGAGTACTTAACAGCAGATATGGGGATTACTGGCTGCAATTTTGCTGTAGCAGAAACAGGATCGATTACGCTCGTAACGAATGAAGGAAATGCAGACTTAGTCGCAGCTCTCCCAAAAACACAAGTCGTTGTAATGGGAATGGAACGGATAGTCCCTACTTTTTCCGAAATGGAAGTTTTGGTTGGGATGTTAACGAGAAGTGCTGTTGGGCAAAAGCTAACGAGTTATGTAACAACACTAACTGGGCCAAGAGAAGAGGGAGATGTGGACGGACCAGAGGACTTTCATCTAGTTATTGTGGATAATGGCCGCTCGGATATACTTGGCGGAGAGTTCCAATCTGTTCTGCAATGTATACGTTGTGCAGCATGTGTAAATGTTTGTCCTGTATACAGACAGGTTGGTGGACATTCATACGGCTCCATATACTCTGGACCAATTGGGGCAGTTCTTTCTCCTTTGTTAGGTGGCTATGAAGAGTATAAGGAGTTGCCGTATGCTTCGACTCTTTGCGGAGCATGTACAGATGCGTGTCCTGTTAAAATTCCTCTACATGAATTGTTGCATAAGCATAGACAAGTAATTGTCGAAAAGGAAGGAAAAGCACCAATTTCTGAAAAAATGATTTTTAAAGCTTTTGGTATTGGAGCATCTTCCCCAAAACTATATAATATTGGATCTAAAATGGCTCCTGCAGTGACAAAGCCATTAGCAAAAGGCGATAAAATTACCAAAGGTGTTGGCATGTTAAAAGAATGGACAGATATTCGCGATCTTCCTGCACCAAATAAAGAAAGATTCCGTGATTGGTTCAAGAATCGAGAGAAAGGAGAAGATAAAAAATGACAGGGACAATCGAGAACAGGGAAGCTTTTCTTGAAACAATTGCTTCTAAATTAGGCAGACAAAGAAAAACGAAGTTAGAAAAACCTCGTTGGGCCTATCAGCCACAAGAAGAGGTACTTAAAGAGGCATCGAAGGATGAACTGGTTGAGGTTTTAAAATCGCAATGTACGCTTATTCATACAGATTTAGTCATTACTTCCCAAAAGGAACTCACCAATACACTGCATCATTTCATTAAAGAGTATGGTGGCGGAAATATTGTTACTTGGAAGGATGTTCGATATCAACAGTATGGACTCGAGGAATTATTTAACGAAAAGCTACCCAAAGAAGAAATCGAGGTATTTGAGTGGGACCCAATATTAGGAAAAGAGAATATTGAAAAGGCAGAGAAAGCAAATATTGGAATTACGATAAGTGAAATGACTTTAGCAGAATCAGGTACAGTTGTTGTTTATAGTGGAAAAAATCGTGGAAGAACGGTCAGTTTTTTACCTATAAACAGTGTGGTTATTATTCCAAAAAGCACGATTGTCCCACGAATGACGCAGGCAGCAAAAATCTTAAGAGAAAAAGTACAAAACGGAGAAGTGCTTCCGTCTTGTATTAACTATATTACAGGACCAAGTAACTCAGCTGATATTGAAATGGATTTAGTTGTTGGGGTCCATGGGCCAGTAAAAGCTGTTTATATAGTAGTAGAAGATTTATAAATGAGCTTTTTGTGAAAATTTCTGACACCACTAGATAAATGCCTCATATGATGTTGATGTTGAATCAAGAAATTCTCTATCTTTATGGATTAAAGTGAAGTTTTTTCCATGAAGATAGAGGGCTTAGAATTTTCTCGAGTAGAATGGATACCGGCAGAAATGCATATAGTGTTCGAAGCAAAGGAGAAAGGATTGAAAATAAGCAGATATGATCCAAACAAAAGAAGAAATAATCAAAAAAGCATATACGATCCACACATATTCCAACAATCTTCATCTAAAAATTTTCCACACAAACAATCTAATTAAATTCATTAACCTATTACCTATATTATTATCAGAAAAATAAGAAAACTATTACTTTTATGAAAAAGTGTTGATTTTATGTGCAGTAGTTTTTATAATAAGAGAATCTTAGATTAATAATTATAAATAAAAATGATTAAATATACAATTATTCAATCGGAAGGAGGAAGTCATGAAGGCAGCTATAATTGGTACAACTGGCTATGGTGGTGCGGAATTAATTAGAATTTTGCATAGCCATCCATTATTTACAATTAAGTCTGTACATACAACAAGAGATGAAGTTCCAGTATGGAATGAATATCCCCATTTATTTAATATTATGGAGAATAAATTAGAACAAATTAATCCAGAAAAAATAGCAAAAGAATGTGATATTGTTTTTTTTGCTACTCCTACAGGTGTATCTGGAAGATTGGTTCAAGAATTCGTAGATAAAGAAATACAAATGGTCGATTTATCTGGGGATCTTCGATTAAGGAATACAGATGATTATCAAAAATGGTATCAAAAAGAACCTGTTTCAGCTGAACTTGTCAATAGTTTTGTATATGGTCTTTCCGAATGGAATAAAGAAAATATAGCTTCTAGTAAGAGAATTTCGAACCCAGGATGCTATCCCACTGCAACTCTATTAGGATTAGCACCAGTAGTGAAAGAAAATATGATTTTACCAAATAGTATCATTGTTGATGCGAAATCTGGTATATCGGGAGCGGGAAGGAGTCCGTCTAGGGCTAATATGTTTGCTGAAATGAGTGAAAATTTTAAAATTTATAAAGTGAATCAACATCAGCATATTCCCGAAATAGAGCAACAATTAGCTGAATGGAATTCTGAGATGAAAGCTATTACTTTTTCAACTCATCTGCTGCCGACAAGCAGGGGGCTAATGGCAACTATATACGCGACATTAAATAAAATGGTCACAAATGATTATTTGCATGATTTATATATGGAAATGTATAAGAATAGTCCTTTTGTGCGAGTGAGACCACTTCATACCTATCCTTCCATTAAAGAAGTAACAGGTTCCAATTATTGTGATATTGGAATAAATGTGGATGAACGTACAGGAAGGTTAACGATTGTATCCGTTATTGATAATTTAATGAAAGGGGCTGCGGGTCAGGCCATTCAAAATGCAAATGTGATGAATGGCTATGAAGAAACAACTGGATTACAGTTTCTTCCGCTTTACCCATAAGGAGGAGCCTACGTGCAGGTTATTAACAATATTCATGAACATTCATCACATATTGAAGTAATAAAAGATGGAAATATCGTCACTCCGATTGGCTTTAAAGCTGCTGGTGTGCACGCAGGACTTCGATATAACAAAAAAGATATTGGCGCCATTATAAGTGAAGTTCCAGCAAATTGTGCTGCCGTATATACAACAAGTCATTTTCAAGCTGCACCTTTAAAAGTAACGCAAGAATCTATTGCAAAGGAAAAGCAAATACAGGCAGTGGTAGTTAATAGTGCATGTGCAAATGCATGTACAGGAGAGAAAGGCTTAAAGGATGCCTATCAAATGAGAAAAATGATGGCAGACTATCTTCATATTAAGGAAGAATATGTTGCTGTTTCATCTACAGGTGTAATTGGTGAATATTTACAAATGGATAAAATTGAAAAAGGCATTAAAAACTTCGATTTTAATGCCACGCTGAAAAATGCCGAAGCCTTTCAAGAGGCAATTCTTACTACTGATACAGTAATGAAGAAATGCTGTTTTGCCGCTACTATCAATGGGGTTACGGTAACAATGGGAGGAACAGCAAAAGGATCGGGGATGATACATCCTAATATGGCAACAATGCTTGGCTTTATTACGACAGATATAAATATTTCGTCTGAAGTACTACAAGGTGCTTTAAGTAAAGTTATTCCAACCACTTTTAATCAAATTACAGTGGATGGAGATACCTCAACAAATGATACAGTGTTAATTATGGCAAATGGAATGGCGAAAAATGAATCACTTACAGAAGATCATCCTGATTACCCAATCTTTTTGGAACTGCTTGCTACATCATGTGAGAGTCTTGCTAAGCAGATTGCAAAAGATGGTGAAGGAGCAACGAAGCTTGTGGAGGTAAAAGTTTCAGGAAGTAATAATGACGATGAAGCACGTGTTATTGCCAAACAAATTGTTGGATCCAACTTAGTAAAAACCGCAATTTATGGGTCAGATGCTAACTGGGGAAGAATTATCACTGCTATCGGTCAAACCAAAACTTCAGTAAATCCTGAAAGAGTAGATATAGCGATTGGGGATATCATTATGCTCAAGGAAAGTGAGCCACAATCCTTTTCAGAGCAAGCGGCAATCAATTACTTAAATCAGGATTTCATTCAGATATTTGTAGATCTGCATAATGGAGATGGCGAAGGAAAAGCATGGGGCTGCGATTTATCTTATGATTATGTCAAGATAAATGCTAGCTACAGAACCTGAGGTGAAATCGATGAAAACCATTGTTATAAAATGTGGGGGAAGTGTAATCGATCAACTAACTTCAGAATTTTTTACTAGTTTAAAAAGGCTAAAAGCTAATGGCTATCAGCTAGTATTTGTACATGGTGGCGGTCCAGACATTAACGAGATGCTTGATTATTTTCAAGTGAAAGCAACATTTCATAATGGGCTTCGTAAGACAACAGAAGAGGCACTGGAAATTGTAGAGATGGTTCTGTCTGGAAAAACAAATCGTAAGTTGGTTCAGTTGTTAAGGGAGAACGGCTTAGATGGTATTGGTCTTAATGGGACAGACGATAATTGTATAAATGCATCTATTATTGATGAAGAAAAGCTTGGCTTAGTAGGGGCTGTTTCAAAGGTGAATGCAAGGTTGATTTACACCTTATTAGAAGAAGCTTTAATCCCAGTTATAACACCTTTAGGAATTACAGAGGATGGTAGGAAATTAAATATAAATGCAGATTATGTGGCATCAGCAGTAGCTAAGTATTTACATGCGGAACAATGTCTCTTTGTTACAGATGTAGCGGGAATCTTAATAGATGGAAGGCTTCAATCAGTAATGGCACAGGAGGAAATTAATCATTTTATCGAAACTGGTCAGATTAGTGGTGGAATGATTCCAAAAGTTACTTCTGCCATAGCTGCATTAGAAAGTGGTTTAAATAGTGTAATGATTGTATCAGGCAAAAAACAATTTTTTGATGGGGAAGACTTACTTGGAACAAAAATCGTTGTGAAAGAAGGGATTATAGAATGAGTCATTTATTCCCAACCTATTCAAAATGGGAAATTGAGCCAGAATCAGCTAAAGGAAGCTATTTATATAGTAAGGATGGGGGCGTTTATTTAGATTTTACATCAGGGATAGGTGTTTGTAATTTAGGTCATTGCCATCCGGAAGTAAAACAGTCTGTAGAACAACAATTAAATAAGTTTTGGCATGTTTCTAATCTTTTTCCAATAGAATTGCAGGAGAAGGCAGCTGAACTGTTAACAAATGCGTCTGGATTAGATCTTGTTTTCTTTGCAAATAGTGGGGCAGAAGCAAATGAGGCAGCGATTAAGCTAGCAAGAAAGGCAACGGGAAAAACTAAAATTCTAACTTTTATGCAATCCTTCCATGGAAGAACATTTGCAACAATGTCCGCAACGGGTCAAGATAAAATCAAGCAGGGATTTGGTCCAATGCTAGATAAATTTGAATATGTCCCATTTAATGATTTAGCTGCACTAGAACAACAGCTAACAGAAGATGTGGCGGCTGTGATGCTTGAGGTTGTTCAGGGGGAAGGCGGCATTTTTGTAGCTTCGAAAGAGTTTTTACAAGGAGTAGAAGCACTTTGCAAAGAAAAAGGCGTTTTGCTAATCATTGATGAGATTCAAACAGGGATTGGTAGAACAGGAAAAGCCTTTGCATTTCAGCATTTTGGAATTAAACCAGATATTATCAGTTTAGCAAAAGGGATGGCAAATGGTATACCAACAGGTGCTATTGTTGCAGATGGAAAGTTAAAAGAATTTTTCGGACCAGGTAGTCATGGAACAACATTTGGAGGAAATCCATTAGCAATGGCCGCAGCCGTAAAAACAATGGAAATCATCTTTCAGCAATCCTTTTTAGATGATGTACAAAAGAAAAGTGAATGGATTATTAGTGTTCTAAAAGAAAAGCTAGTTGGAAATCAACTAGTGAAGGATATTCGTGGATTAGGATTAATGATTGGAATTGAACTGGATATGCCAGTAGCTTCGATTTTGGGAGAATTAAGAAAAGAAGGATTAATGGTTTTAAATGCTGGAGAAAAGGTTATACGATTATTACCAAGTCTTAATACTCTACAAGAAGATTTCGAAAAAGCGTTAGAGATATTAGAAAAAAATCTAAATATTCATGCGAAAATCACAATCTAATATGTATTTTTTTGCATGATAATGTATAATTATAAGAAATAAAGAGTAACTATACATTCATTATCGAGGTGTAAACACAATGGAAGGTTATCTTCACTTAAGCAATGGTGTGAAATATAAAGGCGATTTTGCAATAGAGGCAAAAGTCAAAGAGGTAAAGGGAGAAATCGTATTTTTTACTGGAATGACTGGGTATCAGGAAGTATTAACAGACCCTTCGTATAAGGATCAAATAATCGTATTTACGTATCCGCTAATCGGAAATTATGGAATCAATAAGGAAGATTTTGAGAGCAAACAGCCACATGTAGCGGGTGTTATTGTTTATGAATCAAATAGCGAGGCTTATCATTATCAGGCTGAATATTCACTACAGGATTATTTGAACAAATGGGATATACCGATGCTTACACATGTGGATACTCGATCGATTGTCAAAAATATAAGACAATCGGGTTCCATGCCTGCAGTTATGACTGCAGAAAAAGAGATTACTAGTAATACCTTTTCTTTAAAGGAAGATGGAAAAGTAGCAAAAGTTTCAGATAAGAATTTTAAAACATATGGACAGGGAGAATATCATATTGTCCTCGTTGATTTCGGAAAAAAAGAAAGCATGTTAACGGCATTATTAGAACGTGAATGTAAAGTGACGGTAGTACCATATAATACAGAATTTACAAGTATTAAATCATTACAACCTGATGGAATTCTTCTTTCCAATGGACCAGGGGACCCGAAGGAATTAGAGGGGATTTTGCCAACCATTAAAGCGTTGATTACGCATTATCCAACACTTGGTATATGCTTAGGGCATCAGCTTGCAGCATTAGCACTTGGGGCAGAAACAACTAAACTATCATTTGGACATAGAGGAGCCAATCATCCTGTAATGGATCGAAAGAAAAAGAGGGTGATTATGTCCTCACAAAATCATAGCTATGTAGTGAAAGAAGAAAGTTTAACTGCTACTGGCTGTGAAGCAAGATTTTATAATCTTCACGATGGATCGGTAGAGGGACTGTCTCATAGCATGTATCCATTGCAAACTGTTCAGTTTCATCCAGAGGCGAATCCAGGACCTTCTGAAGGTTGTTATGTATTTGATGAATTTATAGAAGACGTTAAAGCAAATAATGGGAGAGTTTTTGCATATGCCTAAAGACACGACGATAAATACTATACTTGTAATAGGATCAGGACCAATTGTAATTGGTCAGGCAGCAGAATTTGATTATGCTGGTACACAAGCATGCATGGCTTTAAAGGAAGAAGGATATAAAGTCATACTTGTTAATAATAATCCAGCTACAATCATGACAGATGAAACATTTGCAGATTCGATATATTTCGAACCATTGACAGTAGATGTATTAGAAATGATTATTCAAAAAGAAAAGCCTGATGGAATCCTTGCAACTTTAGGGGGCCAAACAGGATTAAATCTTGCATTTCAACTTAGTGAACAAGGCATTTTAGAAAAGTATCAAGTGAAATTACTGGGAAGCTCTATCGAATCGATTAAAAAAGGAGAAGATAGAGAAGCGTTTAGAGAATTAATGTATCACTTAAATGAGCCAGTACCAGAAAGCAAAATTGTTCATAAAGTAGAAGAAGCTGTAGACTTTGCCAATGAAATAGGTTTCCCTATCATTGTACGCCCTGCCTATACGCTAGGCGGAACAGGTGGCGGCATTGCTGAAAATATGGAAGATTTCACTAATCTTGTAACTGGTGGCTTGAAAGAAAGTGCAATTGGTCAATGCTTAGTGGAAAGAAGTATTGCTGGCTTTAAGGAAGTAGAATATGAGGTAATGCGAGATAGCATGAATACATGTATTACCATTTGCAATATGGAAAACATCGATCCAGTTGGAATCCACACTGGTGACAGCATTGTTATTGCTCCATCTCAAACATTGACAGATGTAGAATATCAAATGCTTCGTTCTGCTTCTATTAAAATCATTTCTGCATTAGGAATAATTGGCGGATGCAATATCCAATTTGCATTAGACCCGAACAGCAAGAAATATTATTTAATTGAAGTAAATCCAAGAGTAAGCAGATCATCTGCCTTAGCTTCTAAAGCTACTGGCTATCCGATTGCAAGAATGGCTGCAAAATTGGCAGTTGGTTACACGCTAAATGAACTGATAAATCCGGTTACCGGCGATACATTTGCAAGTTTTGAACCAGCATTAGATTATGTAGTTGTTAAGATTCCTAAATGGCCATTTGATAAATTTCCTGCTGTATCAAGAAAACTAGGAACACAAATGAAGGCAACAGGAGAAGTAATGGGAATAGATCGGAATATGGAGCGGGCTTTATTAAAAGCAATTCGCTCCCTTGAAATAAAAGGGAACGATTTAACGTTACCTGGATTAAACGAGATGTCTGTTGAAGCGTTATATGCAAAAATGCTCGAACAAACAGATGAAAGATTTTTTGTCATTCTCGAACTTATTAGAAAGTCAGAGTCAGTTACTAAAATCCATGATATAACAAAAATCGACTTGTTTTTCCTGCATAATTTTAAAAGATTAATAGATATGGAAAAAGAAATAATCCATTCTTCGCTCCAAACAGTAACAAAAAAGGAGTTATGGAAGTGGAAAGAAAAAGGGTTTAGTGATGCCTTTTTAGCCAGTGCTTGGAATTGCTCTGAAAAAGAGATTCGAGCAAAACGTAAACAATTTGCTGTGCTCCCTATTTATAAAATGGTGGATACATGTGCGGCTGAGTTTGAAGCAAAGACAAATTATTATTATTCCAGCTACTATGGAGATAATGAACAAAATAAAAGTGATAAACGAAAAGTGCTTGTTATTGGTAGTGGACCAATAAGAATTGGGCAAGGAATAGAATTTGATTATTGCTCTGTTCATGGAGTATTTGCTTTAAAAGAAGAAGGAATTGAAACGATTATTATTAATAACAATCCTGAGACCGTCAGTACTGATTTTGCTACTGCAGACCGCCTGTATTTTGAACCATTAGTAGTAGAGGATATTATGAATGTTATCGAATCAGAGGGGATCAAGGATGTCATTGTACAATTAGGTGGTCAAACAGCACTTAATGTTGCAAAAGAGCTAGAAGCATACGGTGTTCGTATTCTGGGATCAAACAGCAGTACCATTGATGTGTTAGAAGATCGGGATTTATTTTATAAGCTTTTAGAAGAAGAAGATATACCGCATATTCAAGGAGATATAGCGGAAAGTGAAGCGAAGATTATACAATCAGTGCAGAAAATAGGTTTTCCAGTTCTAATCCGTCCATCTTACGTTATTGGCGGCAAAGGAATGGAACGTATTAATGATGAATATGCATTACAATTATATTTGCAAACAGATGTACCATATCCAGTGCTTGTTGATCAATTTATGGAGGCATCTGAGGCAGAATTGGATTTGGCCACTGATGGAGTCGATATTTGTGTTCCAACTATTATGGAGCATATTGAGAAAACAGGAGTACATTCAGGCGATAGTCTATCATTATTACCTGCTAGAAATTTATCGTTAAACATAAAAGAAAAAATGATTACTTATGCTAAAAAAATTGTAAGACATACAGGTTATAAAGGGTTAATGAATATCCAATATATTATTAATAACGAAGAGGTTTATGTGCTTGAAGTTAATCCTCGTGCCAGTCGCACCGTTCCGATTGTAAGTAAAGTAACTGGGGTGCCACTAGTACAAATTGCGACAAAAATATTGCTTGGGAAATATGCTTTCACTGAAGAAGAAAAGACGTTTACCGATGATATTAAATTTACTTGTGTCAAGTACCCTGTTTATTCCAATTATGCTTTAAAGGGCTTAGATTCTAAAGTAGGACCAGAAATGCGTTCAACAGGCGAGGGGATTGCACTTGCTTCCACTGTTGAAAAGGCTTTGAAAAAAGTCTTTCATCCTACCTTAAAGAAAATGCCGAAACATGAAATGAAAGTAGTTGTAAAAACGACAGAAGACTTAGAGGCGATTTATAAAGTGGCTGAACAGGTACAGCTTTCTGTAAAAATGGCTGATAATAATACGGTTGAATCGTTATTAAAGGATAAGAGAACAGTTGCTTTTTACAATCCAACAAATTTAAAAGAAGATAAATTATCTCGTGAATTAGCTACAAGAAATCGGATAATTACTTTTACACAAAAGGAAAGCTTAGAGGCATTTATTACCTCTTTCAAAGAGAACGAATTAACTGTTCATTCCATTCAGGAATGGCATGAAGAGATAAAAAAAGGAGTGAGTACGGTATGATGATCGCATCCGATTTAAATTTAAAGGGAAAAGATTTATTAACATTAGCTGATTATTCAAAAGAAACGATTCTTGAATTACTCGATAAGGCAAAGACAATAAAGGAAGCGCACTTGAATGGAGAATTATTTGCTCCTCTTCAAGGGAAAACATTGGGAATGATTTTTGAGAAATCATCTACAAGAACAAGAGTATCCTTTGAAGCAGGCATGCATCAGCTAGGAGGTCATGCCCTTTATCTAAATAGTCGTGACCTCCAAATCGGAAGAGGAGAAACTATTTCTGATACCGCAAAAGTTCTATCACAATATGTGGATGGGATTATGATTCGTACATTTTCTCACTCAATTGTGGAAGAATTAGCAGAGCATGCAACAATCCCAGTGATTAATGGGTTAACGGATTTGTATCATCCTTGCCAGGCATTAGCAGACCTGCTTACGATATTAGAAGTGAAAGGGACTTTAAAAGGTTTAAAGCTTGCCTATATTGGTGATGGAAATAATGTTGCCCATTCCTTGCTAGTAGCATGCTCAAAGGTAGGGATTGATATTTCCGTTGCTACACCGAAAAATTATGAAGTAGATACAAAAGTGGCAGAATTAGCTTATTCTTTTGCTGAAGCAAGCGGCAGTGAGATTGTCCTTACAAATGATCCAGTGGAAGCTGTCCACCAAGCAGATGCCATATACTCGGATGTATGGACCAGCATGGGACAGGAAGCGGAAAACGAACAGCGTTTAAAGGATTTCCAAGGCTTTCAAATTAATGCAGACTTAGTGAAGCATGCAAAAGCGGATTATATCTTCTTACACTGTTTACCAGCCCATCGAGAAGAAGAAGTAACAACAGAAATTATTGACGGGAATCATTCATATGTCTTTCAACAGGCAGGAAATAGATTGCATGCACAAAAAGCACTATTAGTGGAAATTTTAAAATGAAAAAGTCCTTGACGATTAACTATTGTTAATCGTCTCAGTTAGTCGACAAAAAGATTTTTAAAAAGATAAATTAAATTTATATCCGTTGCTTGGAGTGGAAGGGGTGAGACTCCTGTGGGATTAGCGAGACAGCTGAGACCCTGCAGGCTGTAGGCCGAAGCGGCTCAGCGCGAGCCCCACGGAAAGCGAACCCCTGTAGCGGAAAGCAACATCTTATTCGAAGAGATTAGTAAATATACTATAGAAAAACGTCTGTTCTCTAAAATTTCGGAGTTTGTCTACAGTCTTTGACGATTAACCATTGTTAATCGTCTTTTTCTGTGGAAATACTATCTTTAGTATGTGTAAACAATTTATAACTAACCAACTTCAATACCAGTAATTATTTTCCGTAATTTTCATTTGAAAAAAGGCCATACTAATAGCAGTTAAGTAATATCAACTTTCTCTTCGTGTTTACTTAACTGCTCAAATGGTAATGGATAAAGGAGGAGTTTATTTTGGGTCAAAATAGACAGTTTCGTCCAGGGCAAAAGGCACCAAACAATGGTTTATATATAGAAATTGGTGAAACCGGAAGTAACGTAAATAACCCTCAAAAGTTAAAAATGAAAGCAGGAGATCGCTTTCCAGAAACGTCCAACCATAATCGATTATGGTCCTATCAAAGAAGACCATAATAAATAAGTAGTTATTCGATTCAAAATACTTTCATGTGAAACCATTTTGGATTTAACATTTTGTTGATTTCAGCAGAAAATCAACAAATAGATGCTTAATAAAAGGGATTTCTCTTAAAGAGTCAGCTTCATGATAAATATCTCCATTGAGATATCATTATGTTGAACATTACTCTTTGTATAAGAGAGATCCCTTTACATATGGATAAAATATACTATAATAAAATCAAAGGTCAAAAAAGGTCAAAAGGAGTCTTGTAAAATGAATGTAGAACAGATGACAGAAAGAGTCCAGTTAGCAATAACAGAAGCACAATCCCTTGCAATAAAGGAAAGTCATCAAGAAATAGATGATATCCATTTGTTTTTGGCTATTCTTCATCAGCAAGATAATTTATTGACTTCTATACTACAAAAACTACAAATAGAACCGAATAGGATTTTGGATAAATTAACAAAAGAATTACAGAAAAAGCCACAAGTATCCTTAAGTGGTTCCGAACAGGGAACAGTCTATATAACAGCTGGTTTGCAACAGCTTTTAACGAAAGCAGAAGAAGAGATGCTTGCATGGGAAGATGAGTATTTGTCCGTAGAGCATCTAATTCTCGCCACATATAAAATAGAAAAATCAACGGTAGGAACGATATTCAAAAAAGAGGGTATTCCATTTGAAGAAATGAAAAAAGCAATAAAAGAGATAAGGGGGACACAGAAAGTGACTAGCAAGAATCCAGAAGCAACATATGAAGTACTTAGTAAATATGGCAGAGATCTCGTGGATGAAGTAAAGCTGGGGAAGCTTGACCCAGTAATTGGGCGAGATAATGAAATCCGGAATGTCATTCGAATTTTATCAAGAAAAACTAAAAATAATCCCGTCTTAATTGGTGAACCAGGTGTGGGTAAAACAGCTATTGTGGAAGGGCTGGCACAACGAATTGTCCGAAAAGATGTACCTGAAGGATTAAAGGATAAAACGATATTTTCTTTAGATATGGGAGCATTAGTGGCAGGAGCAAAATTTAGAGGGGAATTTGAGGAGCGTCTAAAGGCTGTTTTACAGGAAGTGAAAAATAGCGATGGACGTATCGTTTTATTTATTGATGAATTGCATACGATAGTTGGGGCAGGCAAAACAGATGGAGCAATGGATGCAGGGAATATGCTTAAACCGATGCTGGCAAGAGGGGAACTTCATTGTATTGGTGCTACAACATTAGATGAACATCGCCAGTATATTGAAAAAGATCCTGCACTGGAGCGTCGTTTTCAGCAGGTTCTTGTATCGGAGCCAACAGTAGAAGATACAATTGCTATTTTAAGAGGGCTAAAAGAAAGATTTGAAATCCATCATGGTGTTAATATTCAAGATCGATCTATCATTGCAGCGGCTACTTTATCTGATCGGTATATAACAGAACGTTTCTTGCCAGACAAAGCAATTGATTTAATTGATGAAGCATGTGCGATGATTCGTACCGAGATAGACTCCATGCCGATTGAAATTGATGAGCTGACAAGAAAAATTATGCAGCTCGAAATTGAAGAAGCCGCATTACATGGGGAAGAAGATATCCAAAGTAAAGAGAGATTGGCTATTATTGCAAAAGAACTAGCGAATTTAAGAGAAAGTTCGAATGCATTAAAGGCTAAATGGCAACATGAAAAAGATGCTTTGCAATCCATTCAGGAGAAAAAAGAACAGCTCGAACGGAAAAAGAGAGAGTTAGAGGATGCAGAAAATAACTATGATTTAAATAAAGCGGCTGAGTTAAGACATGGAAGTATTCCAAAATTAGAGAAAGAAATTAAAGAAATGGAAGGTCAAGCGAAACAAGAGCAGGAAAATCGTCTTCTTCGAGAAGAAGTTACCGAAGAAGAAATCGCTAATATTGTTGCCAGATGGACTGGTATTCCTGTCTCCAAATTAGTAGAGAAAGAACGAGAAAAGCTTTTACGTTTAGAAGCAATTCTGCAAGAAAGAGTGGTTGGGCAATCAGAGGCAGTTGAGCTAGTTAGTGATGCTGTATTAAGAGCAAGAGCTGGAATAAAGGATCCGAATAGACCAATTGGTTCCTTCTTATTTTTAGGACCTACCGGGGTTGGGAAAACAGAACTAGCTAAAACATTAGCAGCAACCCTATTTGATAGTGAGGAACAAATGATTCGTATTGATATGTCTGAGTATATGGAGAAACATGCCGTATCTCGTTTAATTGGAGCTCCTCCTGGATATATAGGGTATGAAGAGGGCGGTCAGTTAACAGAAGCAATTAGAAGAAAGCCTTACTCTGTTGTTCTTTTAGACGAGGTGGAAAAAGCTCATCCAGAGGTATTCAATATTTTGCTTCAAGTTCTTGATGATGGAAGAATAACAGATTCAAGGGGTAGGACGGTCGATTTTAAAAATACCGTAATTATTATGACATCTAATATTGGTTCCCATTTATTATTAGAAACTGGAGATGCAAATGAGATTCCCAAAGAAATTAGAGATGGAGTAATGGCACAATTAAATGGTCATTTTAGACCAGAGTTTTTAAACAGAATAGATGAGGTTATCTTATTTAAGCCATTAACATTAGCGAATATTAAGGACATTGTTTCAAAGCTTGTTGATCAATTACAAGGACGGCTTACTGATCAGCATATAACCATTGAAATGACAGACAAAGCGAAAGAATTTGTGGCGAAAAATGGCTTTGACCCTAAATTTGGAGCAAGACCGCTTAGAAGATTTTTGCAAAAGACGATTGAAACATTATTAGCGAAAGACATCATTGGCGGAAAAATAAAAGAAAATGATCATGTACAGATTGATGAAGAAAACGAACATATTGTGTTAAAACGTAAGGAATAAAGATTTTACCTTCGTCTAAGCAGCCTAAAATATAGAAAGAAAACGATATTTTAGGCTGCTTTTTTACAGTATAAAAACCATAAGTTTTCTGCTTTGACGCTAGAACATTACCTTTATTGTTACCATACTAAAAAGGTGTTTAAATAAATATACGAACTAGGGAATTCCCCCCTAATTGAATATATTATTTAAACACCATTTACTACAGTGACATATTCTTAATGGGAACCTTCTTCATGAGTAGGTTCATTTGGAATAAGGGCTGATAGAATGAAAACTACTACGGAAAAGACAGCTGTTAGAATCATTCCCATTGAAAAGTCAAAAGGAACCCCATTCATTGAACCAACAACATAAACTAACATTTGAGCAAGTAAAAATGTCCAAAAAATTGTCATTATGTAACGCAACCGAAATCACCTCTTTATAGCTTGCTAATCATACTCATCTTACCACATAGTAGATAAATAATAAATGTGAATGATATAGCTTTCTTAAATTCTTCACTTTTTCATCATATAAATTGTCTTCCCATATATGCAATGATTATTTTTAAGGGAGGAGAGATGAGAAAAATCAATGTCATTTGGTCGTGTAACTCCGCATTTCTTCTTGGAATATAGGCAAACTCCCTTACATTTTAATAAAAGAGACATACATTATTAAAAGGAAAATGCTAAAAAGGAGTTTTTAAGATGGAGAACCGGAACTTCCAGTTAGATACCGAATGGAACATGATACATTATCCTCATCGACCTAATGGTTTCGGTATCTTAATTATTGGAGACGAAAGGAATTTTGTTACAGATACAAATAGTTTTTGGAACCAAAATGAGGGAAAGAGAACCTTAATTGAATCATTGCTGGATAATGGCTATACCATTTTTTATTCCAATTTATATGGGAAAAATTGGGGTAGTGAAAAAGCTTTGCAGATGGCAAAAAGACTATATGAACATATTATTCGTACAGAGATACTGAATCACAGAATTCATATTATTGCAGAAGGTATGGGTGCCTTAACAGCTATTCGCTTAATGATGGAAATGAAGGATAATATTCGATCTGTTGTTCTGTTAAACCCTATTCTATCTTTAAAGGAGCATTTAGAAAGGGAAAAAGAGCATAAGTTTTTTATTAAGAAGTTAACCAATGAAATCAGTATTGCTTTTAATACAAATAAGCATGAATTAATGGAGTTATTAAAGGATAAAAAGGAGTACCAGCTAGAGGAGACTGATACACCGACAAAAATCATTCAAATCCTCCACAATGGTAGGTCCTATTATCAATCCCATGCATTAAAAAAAGCTTCTGCTATTTGGGAAGAAAAAAGTTTGCCGATTTTTGTCTCCTATGTTCTACCAGAAAAACGAAGTGCAATGCCGAAACAAATTGCTTCTTTTTTTAGAAAGTATGAAAAAAAACTTTAGAAGAAAAGATGTTGTTCAATGAGCATATGTTAAACGAACAACATCTTTCGCTTTTCTTTCATGAAACTAAGTAATCCTGTGTATGATTTTTGACTGTATGGTTCCTAAAGTACTTCGAAATATTTACCTTTTTACATGCATATGAATACATTAAGTAATTATTTATGGGAGGCTTTTTAATGAAGAAGGCAGTAGTATTCGGTGCATATCAATTCCTCGGTTTTCATATATGTGGAGCACTATTAGAAGAGGGAGAGGAGATAATAGGTGTATCTTTCCCGCATATAAATATAGCTGATATAGAAGATAAAAGAATGGAAATAGGCAGAAATGCAAATTTTAGTGAAATAAGCTGGGATCAACTTGGATCTATACTCCAAGATGCAAGCATTGACCATCTTTTTTTTGACCTATATACAATAGAAAGCCTACAATCCTTGTATAGAACAATGAAAAGGCACATTTTTGACTGTAGTGATAAAGAATTGCTTTTTAATAAAAAACTTGTTTTCTTAGTAAATATTATGGCAATAGAAAAAGAAAGAGAATTACTTTCTTCCATTAGAGATGACCTTGGAGGCTATATGATTCAGATGATACATATGCCCACATTATATGGGCCATGGCAGCCAAGCGATTTTTTGTTTCAGCAGCTAGTAGAAGGAAATGAAAAGGATGCTGTTCGCATAGGTTTACGAGAATATCCTACAGATGCGATTTATATCGAAGATGCTGTATCGGAAGTAGTAAAACAGACAAATAAAGGACAAAATAAGGATATTCTATTAAAAAGTAATGTAATAAACCATTGGCAAAGATGCTTAGAACATTTAAAATGGAATGTACCTAAAAGCGTTCATAAAGATATAGAAAATTTAAAAGGATTAGAAGAGATAATAGTAATAAATAAACGCAGTATTTCAGAGAACTTAGATAAACAGAAAAAGCACCATTTATTATATAGAATTTAATAGTGTTATAGGAGTAATAATAATGAAAAAAGCATTAATGAACATCCGAAATAAAATAATTAGAGGAAAGATTATCATTATCCTTCCTCTAATTATGTGTGTTCTTTTGCTTTTCCTTTTTTTTAATGGATCGATTGCTAAAAAAGGAAAGGTTGAAAAAGTAGGGCTTCTAGTCAGTGGTACAGTAAGTGATCAAGTTTGGGGTACAAAAGGATATAAGGGACTGTTAAATATTCATACTAAACTTGGTGTGGATGTTTTTTATAAAGAGTCAATTGATTCTTATACCATAACAGAAAGGGCAGTAAAGGAATTTAAAGCGAAAGGTGTCAATTTGATTTTTGGACATGGTGGTGATTTTGTCCAATATTTTAATATCCTTTCCTCTAAGTATCCTTCCATTCATTTTGTCAGTATAAATGGGAGAGAGCCTGCGACAAAAGATAATACAACCAATATTAAGTTTGAAAATTATCCAATGGGCTTCTTTGGTGGAATGGTAGCTGGACAGATGACAAAAACAAATACTATTGGTGTAATTGGTGCCTATGAATGGCAAGAAGAAGTTAATGGATTTAAAGATGGAGTCAAATATGTCAACAAAAATGCAAAAGTCATAAAAGAATTTGTGAATGATTGGGATAATCGAGAAAAGGCAATGAACATATTAAATGATCAAATCAGTAAGAATGTGGATATTGTTTATCCAGTAGGAGATGGCTTTAATGTAGAAATAGTAGAAAGCATTAAAGAAAAAGGTCTACACGTAGTTGGTTATATTTCTGATCAAGCGAATTTAGGAAAGTACACAGTGCTAACAAGCACGGTTCAAGATATTCCTAAACTTTATGAACAAATTGCCACTGAATTTGATGAAGGGGAACTTCACTCCGGTACTCAAATCTGTGGAATTAGAGAGGGTACCATATATTTAGGGGAATTCAGTCCAAGTATTGATCAAGATATTGTTGAATCCATACAGAAGGATTTAAATCGGTATAAGAAGACTGGAAAGCTGCCAAATGAGGAATAAAAGGAAAAGGCTTCTAATAATGTCATGATGGTATTTCTTTTTATTTTAGGAAAGCCTTGTCCTTTAGTGAGAAAAAGAATAAGTATATGATGACCTGACACGACGTAAATAATTTTTAATGTATTGCAAGAAGATAAAATAGAATCAAAACTGGGAATGGACTAACAAGTAATCAATTCATACTAAGTTAATCCATCCATTTTTTTACGAAAGGGGTTATTTTTTTGAATAGAGGCTTTAAATCATTCGCTGATGTCATAAACATATCGACATTCTTCATAAGGAGTTCAAGGTCTATTTGATTTATAAAGTTTGCAACAGCATCAAAATTTGCATTTTCCTCCTTTTCCTCCTTTTCCTCCTTTTCTTCTACCTGATTGGATTGCCTATTACTTCTACCAAGAATCCAATCATCTCCTTTAACTCCTCTTGAAATGGAAGGCTCCTCATCCGTTCGTTGAGAATGTTCTAGTGACTCCTTTTTTCTTATGGAACGACTGTTTGTACCAAACATAAATAGAGAAAAGTGATCCATTTCTGTTTTTTCATCTGCTATAACATCCTTTTGATCTTTTTCATCAGATAGTTCCTCTTTATAATCGTCCACATTTCTTCCTCCTAAAATACATTCTAAATTATGCTCTTAATATGTTATGAAAAACATCGGTAAATGCTTAGACCAATGTAATAGAAAACAAAATATGTTGCAAAAGAGAGGAGGAATTTGATAAAATTAGTACCAAGTCATAATAATTGATAATAATATATTAATGTAATACTGTAATTTTCTCCTTTCTATTTAGACCATATTGAACAAATTAGGGTAAACTAAAAAAAAAACATCCTTATTTTGTTTATAGATCACTGAGGGATGAATATACATGACAATTTTTTAAATGAGGATAAGGAATAACTGCATTAAAACAAATAAGAGAGAGATACCGGGTAACCGGTGAATATAAAGGAGCTGAAAGCTTTGGGTACAGGAATAATTGGTATTGGCCGTGAACTTCCAGAAAAAATTTTAACAAACTTTGATTTAGAGAAAATGGTTGATACAAATGATGAATGGATAAGAACGCGAACTGGCATAGAAGAACGAAGAATAGCGGACGACAATACAGATACATCGGATATTGCATTAGCAGCAGCAAAGAAAGCAATTGCTGATGCTGGCATTCATCCAGAAGATATTGATATGATAATGGTCGCAACGGTTACACCTGATCAGTCATTTCCATCTGTTGCATGTATGATTCAAGAAAGACTAGGTGCAAAAAAGGCTGCAGCAATGGATTTAAGTGCGGCATGTGCAGGATTTATGTATGGTATGGTGACAGCAAAGCAATTTATTGATACAGGGGTTTATAAATATGTACTGGTTGTTGGCGTAGAGAAGCTTTCTAAAATTACAAATTGGGAAGATCGTAATACAGCTGTACTCTTTGGGGATGGAGCTGGAGCTGCTGTACTAGGTAAAGTTTCAGATGGAAGAGGGATTCTTTCATTCGAATTAGGAGCAGATGGTTCTGGTGGGAAACATCTTTATTTAGATGATGAAGACTATATTTACATGAATGGTAGAGAAGTCTTTAAATTTGCGGTTCGTCAAATGGGCGAAAGCAGTGAAAATGTGTTGGTAAAAGCAGGATTGTCCAAGGAAGATGTAGATTTCCTTATTCCACATCAAGCGAACATTCGCATCATGGAAGCGTCAAGACAAAGATTGGATTTACCAGAAGAGAAGTTATCCAAAACAGTTCATAAATATGGAAATACAAGTGCGGCATCTATTCCCATTTCCTTAGTGGAAGAATTAGAAACAGGTAAAATTAAAGAGGATGATGTCCTTGTAATGGTCGGTTTCGGTGGAGGCTTGACTTGGGGTGCAATTGCTATGCGTTGGGGAAGATAAGATTCCTTGATTTGTAAAAAGAAAACTAGCAGATTTATGTTGATAAATATAGCAAAAAGGAGAATAGGACATGAGTACGAATAGAAGAGTAGTTGTTACTGGTATTGGAGCTGTAACGCCACTTGGTAATGATGCAGTAACTACATGGGATAATATTATAGCTGGAGTTTCGGGAATTGGACCACTCACAAGAATTAATGCTGATGAATATCCCGCAAAGGTAGCAGCAGAAGTGAAGGATTTCAATCCGGAAGATTTTATGGAAAAAAAAGATGCTAGAAAAATGGATCGTTTTACACAATATGCGGTTGCAGCATCCTTAATGGCAGTAAAAGATGCTAATTTACAAATAACAGATGATAATGCTCCTCGTATTGGCGTGTGGATTGGTTCCGGGATTGGCGGAATGGAAACGTTCGAAAATCAATATGAAATGTTCCAAAAAAGAGGCTATAAACGAGTAAGTCCTTTCTTTGTACCGATGTTAATTCCAGATATGGCATCTGGACAAGTTTCGATAACATTAGGTGCAAGAGGAGTGAATTCTTGTACTGTTACTGCTTGTGCAACGGGAACAAACTCTATTGGAGACGCATTTAAAGTTATTCAGCGTGGAGATGCTGATGCGATGATTACTGGTGGAGCAGAGGCGCCGATTACAAAGATGTCCGTAGCTGGTTTCTGCGCAAATACCGCTTTATCCTTTAATCCAGATCCTAAAACAGCAAGTAGACCATTCGATGCGAATCGTGATGGATTTGTAATTGGTGAAGGTGCAGGAATTGTGGTGCTAGAAGAATTGGAGCATGCTTTAGCAAGAGGTGCTAACATTTATGCAGAAATAGTAGGATATGGTTCCACAGGAGATGCTTATCATATTACTTCCCCTGCACCCGGAGGAGAAGGTGGAGCAAGAGCCATGAAAATGGCAATTAATGATGCCGGACTTGCACCAGAAGATGTTTCTTATATTAACGCACATGGAACAAGCACAGCATATAATGATAAATTTGAAACGATGGCTGTTAAAGAAGTCTTTGGAGAGTATGCTTATAAAGTCCCAATGAGCTCAACAAAATCCATGACTGGTCATTTGCTTGGAGCAGCAGGTGGAGTCGAAGCTATTTTTAGCGTCTTGGCAATTAGAGACAACATTCTTCCACCAACAATTAATTTTGAAACAGCAGATCCAGATTGTGATTTAGATTATGTAATTAATGCCCATAGAAAGCAAGAAGTAAATGTAGCAATGAGTAATTCCCTAGGCTTCGGCGGCCATAACGCTACTATTGTATTTAAAAAATATCAATAAATACTTCGCTTATTTATGTAATTAATTCAAGGATTGTTGAAAAGCTCCTACTAATAAAATAGTCATGTATTAAAACTGCTAGGATTCATTAACAACTTGAATCTTAGCAGTTTTTTTATTGCAAAAATGAAACCAATCCAATCTTTATTTATAATTATTTTAAATTAATATTGACTATTATTATAAAGTGTATATAATTAAAACTATAATTCTATTATTTAAGGTATAAATTCGGAAATTTTTAATGTTTAAAAGAAAACGCTTTCTTCGAGGGTGAACTTACTATTTAAGAAGATATTACGTAGAAAGGAAGAATTCTATGCTTAGTATAGAAAAGGCTAAAAACCTGTTGAAAGAAAAAAATATTCGTCTTACACCACAGAGACTTGAATTAATTAATATTCTATCTAAAGACAATAAGCATTGGACAGTAGATGAAATTTATCATGTCCTAAATGAGAATATGCCTTCGGTAAGTATTACTACTGTTTATAATAACATCCATTTATTTATAGAATTAGAGCTATTGAAAGCGATACAATTTGGCGAAGGATTAAGTAAATATGAATGGAAAAAAGAAGAACATTATCATATTGTCTGTAGCGATTGCGGTGAAATAGTGGATATTTGGTATCCTACATTAAGGGAGGTAGAATCATTTGCGAAATCCATATCTAAATTCAATATCAGCTCCCATAGTCTCCAATTTTACGGAACCTGTGAACAATGTTCAAAAGGCTAAGCGAAAAAGCGAGTTCATTTGTTTAGAGTGTAAACAGCCAATCAAAAAATTAAAACACTCCATTATTTGTGGATGCGGAAGTAGAATCATGAAAGAAACACATAGATAATTTATATAGAGGATGGGACATAAGCATCTCAACTAACAATAAACACGAACTATAATGTGATTAATTCGCGTAAATGTTCGCTTTTATTTTTTTAGAAAAAGGTTTAAAAAACGAAGTGTAATGGAGCGGAGGACGTTCGACTCCTGCGGGAAGTGGAGGAAAGGCTGAGACCCCGCAGCGCAGCGAGGAGCTTCCTCCCCGCGGAAAGCGAGCGTCTGTAGCGCAATGGAAC
>NZ_JVDT01000009.1 GCF_001076885.1 Bacillus sp. 522_BSPC | reverse complement strand
AAACCCATTCACTTTGCCTTACAGGGATTAAAAGGTTTTTAAAACTTACTAGTTATAGAAGATTACAATATACTTTTTTACAAGGAACACTAGAAAATAAAAAAGAGGCTTCTCAAAAGTTTACTTAAACTTTTGAGAAGCCTCCGTTGTCTAACTTCAATATTAGCAAAATGTTAGCAAACCACTCTCATCTTACTCCAAAACCCAGTCATACCAAGGGTTTGAGGGCCTTATTACATCATGCCGCCCGTAAGCTTTGAGGGTGTAACATCGTTAACGAGAGGTGTGAAAAGTGCGGTAAATCAACGTTTTGGATATTACTGGTTGTAACATCTTTAACGGGGATTTACCGTTTTTTATGGGATTGCGTTAGCAAAATGTTAGCATCCATTAGACTGGATGAATCCTATTTGAAGCGTACATTAAAACTCTTCTATCATTGGAAAGCTGTTGGTTATGTTAACAATCCAGTCAGCAGGGGATTGATAAATATTTAATACATAATATCCAGACTGCTTAATCTCTATTATCTCATTTCTACCGTATATAGATTTGGTTTTACATTCAGTATCAGCATTATACAGATCACCAAGAAATTGAGCAGTTTTATTTTCGTGTGTTACTTGGAACTTGTAAATCCCTTTCCTTAAAGGAAATTTATTCGATACCCAAGACCCTTTACCTGAAAAGGAATAATTTACATCCATTGGTAACTCTAAATCAACCTCAAAATAATTATCGCACCTATTTAGTTGTTCAACAATCCCATCTATCATTTTTGTATAACTGTCTAACGAAGCTTTTAATTCTCTAATTCTTCCATGTACAAAACTTAATTCCTTATTTAGACTACTTCTTATATTTAATACATTTTTATATTCTTCACTTAGATACTCATCAATATTTAAACTAACAAAACTAAACATATTCCTTAAAATGGTTACCGTTGGAACTTCTTTATTTTTTATATACTTAGCATATCCTGTTAATGGCATATCCAACAACTTAACTAAGTCACGTTGAGTTATTTTGTCTTGCCTTCGCTTTATTTCTACCTTTTCCGAAATTCTTGAAGCTTCATATATTTCTTTCAAAATATCTTCATCAATTACAGTTACAGACATTATCCTTACTCCTTTTAGAATTAACTTTTTAAAACTTACCTTTCAAATTTAAAAAGGCTTTATTTGCAAAGTTTAGAGCATCTTGGTAGTGGGATGGATGCACTCCTATTTTGGGTATTGTTTTCATCACATCCTTATAGCCATCTAATGCGTAAGTTTTTCCACTTTGTATGTTATTCAGTGTTCTTTCTAATTCTTTTCTCTTATAGCTAGTGTATCGAATGTCTTCATTTTGCATTTTGGAAACACTCTCAATAAGTATTTGATTAGCCTGACTTTCTTCTAAACCAGATTTTAGTTTACGCAACTTGTCATGCCTAATTTCAATTTTCTCATCGACTTTACTAAGTACTGGTTCTGATAAATAAAAAACTGAATCTTTTAATTCCTTTTCTTCATTTCTTGATAGCGCTTTTTTAATAAAATTAGATGCAAAATGACTTTGGCTTCCAAATAAGATTGCACCCATTCCTGCTGATAATAATGTATACTGTGGTCCAAATAGAGAGATTCCTAGTGCTGTTCCTGTTACTTTACCTAGACTTGCAAATGCAATTTTAGTAGTCGAATCAACTAATATATTCATAACAGCTTGTTCAATCGCAAGGTCATTTCGCCAAATTCTCTTTGCATTAGAAGCGGTATATACAATAAATGTAATGTATGGAATTTCAAAATCAGTTAAATCTACTGCGTGACCAAGAGTTTGTTTTGTTGTTGTAATCACCTCTTCATGAGAAACAGAGGTGACATATACTTGAGAATTACCCTCAAAATATTTCCCCAGCTCTTCATTCACATAAACAGGAATATCTGGATACCGTTCTAAATGTTCACGGACCCCTTGTGGGTTTACTAAATTTTTGACCTGAAATGGTTCTCCATCTACAAGGAGGTCATAGCCTGCTTGATTAGAGGTAGAAGGAAACTCAACATCGTGTCCATGTGCTTGAAGCTCAGTTCCTATCATACGTTCAGCTACATACCCTTGAAGCTGTGCCATGTCACCTGTTAATGATGTAGTATCAACTGATTTAGCAAATTCACTCAACGTAAACAAATGAGACAAATCCTCAGTCCTAGCAAAATCGATACCTTCTACCACTAAAGGATCTAGCATGATAAAATCATACAAAAATTCACCGGCACTAATCGTTGAAATTGCAACGGTTTGCCCAATCTGCTTCCTTCCTCCAAATAATACATTCCGCACCCTTTGTTCTTGAGAAGCTACTGTTGGGGAAACTGAACATGATAATGCCTCTTCATATCTTTTTTGTGTCCAAAAATTCCAAAACTGCGGGTTTTTTATCCCTTTCATAGTTAGGCCACCTTCTAATCCATTACAATGTGTTCTAATCCATATGTTTCTGATTCACTATTTTTCATTTTATTTTTAGTTGAACGTTCCTTTACTTTCAAATTAGACAATTCATTTCTTTTGTTCGTTATGTCTATTTGTAGTGAAGAAATTTGATCAAGTAATTTATTTATTTCTAACTCATAAACCTTAACTTGATTAACAGATTCAGTAGCATAAATAACTTTTTTATTCAAAACAGCTTCTACCATTTGATTAAATATAGATTCAATTTTCCGTCTGCGAGTATTAATTTGTGACTGATAATTGCCTGTTTTAAATGCCGTTTTTATTGAACTGAAAAAGCTATTTGAATATCGTTTTTCAAATGTAATTTGTTCTTCCAAGTTTCTAATCTCAATTTGTTCAGAATGAAGTTGAGAAGTTAAATGCTCGAAATAGGGACGTTGCTTATCGTCTTTTAATAGACTCTTTATATTATTTTTCAACGAACTAATCTCTGCTTCTAAGTCCTTTTTATTTAACTCTCTTGCTTGTAGTTTTACATTCAAGTCATAAATTTGTTTATTGAGAGTATTCTGATTCCCATAATTAACAACTAGTTCATCATGAAGATGTATATACGCATTAAATCTGGTATTCCACGCCTTTGAAATAACAGTTAAATCTTGATAAGAAATTTCAGGGCTTGATAAATATGGTAAAGATATTTGCATTAATACAATAGGAACTAACCCTTTTCTTAATGATTTGTTTTGGTGGTTAACAAGTAAAACACCACCACCTAATATCATCGGTAAAATAAATAAGGGATTTGCTAAAAAAGCCATTGTTGAAGTAAGTGTTGTGTATGCACCAAAAGGTAATGTAATTCCAAAAATCCCAGCTAGTGCTGCTAATCCAGATGTAATAGTAGTATAAAAAGCAAACCCACTAACCTCTACAATAGTAGCAAAAAGAATGCTTGCGCCACTTTGGGCTATCACTTTCTTAACAACTTTATCTGATATTTCCTGTACACCTAATTTTTCTTTGATTTTCTCTTGTTGTTCATTCGGAAGTGCATTGACATAACCAAGTACCTTATTTGCAAGTTCATCTTGTTCCTTTTCAGATAGATTTGTTAGCTTTAAGTCCAATTCTTTAAATACTTGGTTCATTTGCCAGTTGATCATGGCTTCAAGTTTAGTCATATCATTAGCACTAAAATACGCTAGGAATTCCTTATTCTTTTTTTGAAATTGTAAAAATGACCAGTCAACGATCTCTTGGCATTTATCTTCTATTTCTTTCTGTAAATCATATCTTCCACCTTTTAATTGGGTTATTTTCGTTAATTCTAGGAAAAGTGATAAACGCAATTCCTCATCTGTCATTGTCTGCAACTTATTCGCTTCTTGTTCGACGTTGAGAGAAAAATGATTCGATTCTTCTGATGAGATAAAATCTTTTGTTTTTGTAGATATCAGTTTGATTATATTTGTTTTACAAAGTAGAGCATATACTAGCCTCAAGTCTTGTCCTGAAAGCCTAACTAAAGCTTGGCTTAATAATTGTCCGTCCATAATTAACCTCCTAAAACTTACCAGCAGGGATTTATAAATTTATATTTCTTTGAATATAATAATTTATTGCCACATCATAATTTTCCTATCTATTCCAGCTGAAATAAAGAATTGTTGGTTAGATGATACTCTTACACATTGGACTGTATTTTTATGTCCATTTAATTTTTGTATTAGTTTCTTAGTTTTAATGTTCCAGATCATAATTGAACTATCACTTCCACTTGAAACTAAGTATTTTCCATCTGACGAAAGTACTATTGAAAAAACCGGTGATTTATGCCCTTTTAATTTAAAAAGTAACTTTCCATACCAAACATTCCATATTCCAATACAACCATCGCTACCTGCAGAAGCTAAAAACTGGCAATCAGGAGAAAATACTAAATCAAAAACTGGCCCTGTATGACCTTCTAAGGTATGAATGATGTCTTTATTATTAGTTTTAAATAGTCTAATAGTTCCCTCATCATCACCAGAAGCAATCCATGAATTATTTGCAGAAATACCTCCAGAGTAAACAGCTTTTTTATGTTTATATGAAATTAATTTTTTTCCTGTTTGAATATCGTAGAGACATTGGTTTTTATCTCCACTACTAGAAAGAATGAATTTGTTATTCGAAGAAACTTTCACAGAGTAAACAACTTTTTTATGCTGTATTGTTCTTAAAAGCTTCCCGCTATTGATATCCCATATTTTTACAGTATTATCACCACTTCCTGAACAGAGGAACTTTTGATTATCTGAAATAGAGATGCATTGTATTGTTTTACTATGAGCATTTGGAATCTTCTTTAGAGTTTTATTTGTATTAATATCTAGTAAGTAAATATCGCCAAATGAGTCTCCATAGGTATATCAACTTGCATCTTTAGAAAGATCTAATGCTAGAATTGGAGATAAACATTCCTTAATATTTCTTCCTTTTATATTATCGACATTAAAACAACTTTGATTTAAAGTTTTTTCCTCCATGAGTTTTACTTCCTGTCTTTAATTTATAATTGACGTGCCTTTTATTTTAAGAAGAAAAAAACGCCACATAAAGAGCGTTTAACAATCTAAAGTATATAGATGCAACTGGCTGGCATTTCCACAGAATTAGCCCCTTTAGTTTTGCGTCCTACTTTTTCAAGTAGTTTGCCATTATTAAAATTTTATAGTAATTAATTCCTACTAAAATGTTACTATAAATATTAAGAATTGGATAGTGGCTGTAAAAAATAAACATCTAATATTGCTTCCTTTACTGCATTGAGAATTATATATTTGCTACTAAAAACCATATTTCTTTTCCCGTATTTCAAAGGCTTCTTTTCCACCTTCAAGTATTTCACAAACATGTGTTTTTATACCTTTACCGTCGATTCTAATATCATGTTCCTTAAAATCACATTCTATACCACCAGTCAAATATTCAAATCTATGATTGGCATTTTCTATAAGTTGGCCATCTTGATTTGCTACGATTACATTTTCCGAGTCTGTTAATACTACTAAATTTGCATTATGAGTTACAATTATGATTTGTCTTGTATCTTTTTTTCTCTTCAATATATCAACAAGATCCTTGCTAATTGTTCTGTTATCTAGATTATCCTCTGGCTGATCAATCAAGATAGGGTGCTTCTCATCACTCATTTCTAAGAATAACTCTAAAAGCACTAAACCTCGTTTGCCCGGCGACATTTGATTTAAACTATCTCCGTCCTTTAGGAAATCAAAAACAATTTTTGTCTGTCCTGTATTAAACAGATGCTCTACGGCATCTTGTTTTGTAAATGATTTTCGAAGTTTTAATTTCGACTCATCAGTTTCTATAATCGAATCACAAATATGCTTCAATTTATCAAGATAATTCTCGATTTTAAATATAAATTGGTCATTCTCATCAAAAAGTAATAAACCTTCTGTATTTGGAAATAAGTTACTTATCTTTCCCCTCCTATTAAATAACGATAGGAAGCTTTCCTCAAATTTCGTATTTTCAAAGATAATATCAGTTTTAAGAATCAAATTTGAGAACTCATTTTTGTCATCAAAATAGTTCTTTATTTCTAATAGAATTTCTAAATATCTTTCAAAAGTATAATATATCCCTTCTTTTATCTGGTTAATAGTAATCTTCAGTTCCTTGTTTGTTCCCTCATATATCTCTAATTGCTTTATTAATTTTTCTTGTTCACTTAAACTTTGTTGATACTGAGATATATCTGATAAACCTTTTAATTTGTCTTGATATGGCTTTAGCTTTTCTTCAATTGACACAACCTTTTCATCCTGAAGTTTTTTCCACTCTAAATATGCTTTACTCTTAATATCAAATTCATTTAGCGTATTCACAAAAGCCTCATTTACTTGAATACTTAACTTATCCGTAAGCTCTAAATATTCATGTGGTAACCCTATAGATAAGTCCTTTATACTACTATTAAAATATGAAACCAAAGAATTTAATTCTCTTGAAGCAGCTATGCCTTTTTCGTTATTTTGAGTATTTTCTCTGATTAAATTCTGAATTTCTTTCTTTTCGTTTTCGAATTGTTTCATTTCCAATTCACCCTCTGGTGATATGTTGGAAGATTTAATTCTCTCATCTATCAGTTTTTGAAGTTTGTCATATTCTTTTTGGAGTGCCTCTTTATTTCCTTCACTTTTGATTTTTTCTTCATTTGTAATTAAATCCTGAATTTTCTCAAATAAACGTCCAATATCAAATTTGATTTCTTTAGAGAAATTTTTAATTTGCTCTCGTTTTTCTGTGAAGAACCTCGAATGTGCTTCATTTTGCATTAAAATTTCTACAATCTTTTTCTGTAAATCTTTATTAGCTGTTTCCTCTGATAAAGAATTTATATACATTTGTGGAATATATGTAACTTTCCCTTTACTTTCAGAAAAATTATTAGAAGAATCTCCATTTCTCCAGTTAACTTGAAATTTTAAACCTTCTATAAAACTGGATGAATATGGATTCTTCCACTTATCATCCATCATCCGAGTTTCTAATTCATCTGTAGAAATTGCTTGTGCTATTTTGTATAGAAGTAGCGATTTACCAGAAGATTTACCTCCAATTATTGTGTTCAATCCAGAATTCAACTTGATCTCTGTAGAAGTAAACTCGTTGCTATCAAGAAATTTAATTGAATTAATAATATTGTAATCCGATTTTAAATCAGGGTTATTTTCCTGTATGGTAACTCTTTTTTCTGGTTCGTGAATAATCTGTAATAACCCATTAAACGTGGGATCCGATTTGATCCATGTATATCTATTCAATTCTGGTTTACATATTTTTTCTATTTTATGTGCATCTGAACCATGAATACATGGTTTCAGGGAGCCATAGTTTTCTATTATTTTTTCTTTCGAATGATTTGACGCTTTACCAAGAAAAAACTCCCTATCTGCAGGTCTACTTGAAAAAACAGCATCAGCGAACTGATAAATTTTTCGCTGTTCTATTTGCATGGAATTTTCTCTAACACCAGAAGCTCCATCAGTAGATTTATTAGCAACAACTGTGAATACGTTATTCTCAAAGATCTTTTTATTTTGACCAAAAACATTTTTTAATCTATCAATAGAAATTTTAAATTGGTTCATACCTTCTTTTAGTGCTTCCCGATCGCTAATATCCCTAGTTTTAGTCATTTTTCCTAATTCTATTAAATCATCATTTGTACAACTAAACGTGTTACCACCATATTCATATTTAAGTTCTCTAAAAAACTTATCATTTATATGTTCTATAATATTTGGTGAAAAAATAACGTGGGTATTAATTGGCCTATCCCGTGCAGTAACAGTATCAATTCTCAATTCTACATTGGGAAGAATTAAATCTATATTGTTTAATCCTCCAGCATTTTTATACTCCATTACTCTTAAATAACCCTCAATAGAGTAATAGTCTGTTATACCTAAAACACTTATATCTTCTAAGGACTCTAGCTTTTCAAAATATTCCTCCCACGATCCAAACTCATTATGTAAGATTGAGGCTGGAGAATGAACATGTAAATCCCACTTACGCCATATTGAACCCGCACTATTTAAGAATTTCTTCACCTTATAACATCCCCTTAAATTTTTTCTAGAAAGGCAACCATTTATATAGTTATTCAGAAAGTTAGCACTTTTGTAATATTCACTAAAATTCTACACCATTCAACAAATTTATCCAATACTTACCATTGAATTCTTGTAGTTCATATCTGTATTTCAAGATGCGATTTTAAAGCCTCACCGTACCTTTGGTTCAATTTTATTGCCAATATGTCTTCAATTTAAAGAACAAAAAAATGCTACTAGGAAACATGAACTACCCTTTGATAATCTCATGTAACCTATAGCATTTTTTTAATATTTCCATGTAAATTGTTCACTTCATTTTTTAGTCAAATTGGCTAACATCTTTTTCAATTTCCTCCATTATCGTTTCATTATCCATATAAACGGCAATTATTTTGGTAAGCAACTTATTTTCAAACATCGCTTTCCGAACATCCGAATGAGATTTCACATGTTTCAGATCATTTGCATCATCAATAATTAACTTTACTAGTAAAATTCTCACCAATAGAGGATCATCTGTCTCATCAATCCACTGCCACGCTTGCTCTGTTAGAATCATGTTGAACTTTTCATTAACAAAGGCAGCTAATAGTAGCTTTAGTTTTTCTAAAGGTACAGAGAGAACTTCCTTTAAAGCTCCTTCTCTGTTTAAGAATGTCTTAATACTGTAGGCAATTACTTTTAAAGTAAACTCTTGTTCGTCAGTTAATACAATCGTGCTGCCGTCATAGTATAGATAAGCATCTTCATCAGCTAAATACATTTTGTCTTCAGTGGCAGCTTCCTTAATTTCAAAAGCTGGACGGATTTGATTATGAAAGGCTAATAATTGATCTTCAATCTTGGTAATTTCCTGATTTAACATTGATTCGATATCACTTGTTGTATTAGTAAAAAAAGCCTCTAAATCTTTCAGAACTTCGGTTAATGGGATATATGTTTTTATCTCCCGCCCTGTAAACATCACATCCATCATTACTGTACCAAATTGCCGTTCTGTCACTTCGGGATGACCAGAAACTTTGGCGAATACATCTAAAAAGGAGAATTTTTCTCTTGGCAAGCAAACCCATGTCCGGGCAACAGCTCTGATTACTTCTGAATCAGAAAACTGCGGTCCGTTTTTAGATTTACATATGATAAGCAGTAAGTCATTTAAGTCAACCGTTGTATTAATAAAATAAATTAACATTTTCAATGCACCAAGCTGATTAGGGGAAGAGTATGTCTTTAACTCATTGCCAAACCACTCTATAAAAGTCTTTCTAGAGAAGTGACGGTAAATCAGTTTAAACTTTTCTTCTTGTTCAGCAATCAGCCATTTATTAATAAATTGAAGCTGTTCCATCTCATTATTAACATAGGAGCTTTTAGACAGTAACCTGTCCACATCAACTCGTACTGGAATTTCGATTGGTGATGAGAGAAATTGATCTGCCCATTGTTTTGCCTTCACACATTGATCATAATCGATAATTCCACTCATCATACTTTTACTTGGCAAGCGGCTCTCAATTAACATTGCTATTGCCAAAATGTACAGATGATATTCATATCCCTGTGTTTTAGAATTAAAAACATCAATCTGTAACTGGTCCTCTTCAAACAAAATATCTTTTTGGATGCTTTCTAATTTTATCGATTGATAATGACTGATATCCCTATATAAAGTAAAAGTTTCAGCAAATCTTTTACTTTCTAAATCCCCTCTAATAACCCAGTGTCGTTCTGGATCTGTTTTTTCTACAGCCTTACATAGACGAGAAGCTCATATCCAAAGTATTCTCGTTTTACAACGTCTGCAAAAGGAAAGGCATTTACTAACTTTAAACTTTCCTCATAAACTTGTTCCCATTCTAAATTAGATATACTACTAGGTAATATAGCTAGATTAATATACGTTCCCACTTTTAACGCTCCTTAATTCTAATAAACTATTGGATCGATTGGATTTTCTTTATTTTTTGTCAACCATCGGCGTTACTAATATGCTCAAACCAGACTCCTCATAATCCCACATCTTGGTCCATGCAAAAGTTCCTTCTGGTAAAATAAACTCTCTTTCCTCTAAATGTTTAATAGGCTCTTTTTTAGTAATACATCCGTGAAAAGTTGCAGGATGAATTTTCACTCGTCTACCTGTGTCATTATAAAACACAAATTTCATTAAAATAGCACTCCTTTCATTCAGTTAATTCCCTAGCCTTGCTAGGATCTTTTACATATAGATTAACTATATTTCCTTTCCATTTATTCGCTAACAATATTATCCAGTAATAATCAATATTATACATACGGGGCTTGTGTTCTTATTTTTGGAGATAATGGGTATAACATTTTTAATAATTGAACACCATAGAATTGTTAGTGCAATTTGTATGTCAAAGGAAAGAAGAAATGCCTATGTGCATTTCTTCTTTTTCTTTTTTGAAATTTTCTTGTATCTGATATTAAAATGAGAGAAATCTCAAGATATAATGATTCCTGATTAACCGGTTGATTAAAAATTTAATAAAGTAAACAAACAAGCGAAGTCCGCAGTTTACATGACGTTATCCCTATAGAGGATAACTATGTGCTGCGGTCTTTTCTTTCTATAGTGACAATTGGAGGAAAGTTCAAATGACAGAAGATAAGAGTAAGAAACGAGAATTGCATGAAGATTGGATTGATAGATTATTAGACAAGTGTGTAGAGGCTGAAGTCTCGAAACACGTTTTTGAAAGATTTATTCATTACTATGTTAGGCAAGGAGGTGATAACGGTGCAAAATCTGATTCAGCTACTGAGCGAACTTGAAGTACCAGCAATTGAACCAAAGATCGTTATTGTATCAAGAGATGCTAACACAGAATGTGATTTCTCGTATCAATTGCATATAGATTTAGATTCTGATAACGAAAAGTATATAGTATAAAATTCTCCCTACCCGTCAATGATTGTACTAATTTTATTTGACGGGAGGGGAAATCATGGACTTCAAACCTGTTGTAAAGGTTACTTTTAACGAAGAACTTCAAGCAGATTCGTATTACTTCTTAAAAAGACTCATTGAGAAAATTGTCATTGATGAACTTGAATTAACTCCAACAACGAAAGGAATGTTGCTAATGGAAAGTGAGAAAATTATGGAATAGGAGTAGAGTTTTATGCTTTATATTGATAAAGAGAAAATTTATGAGGATTTTATTGCTGTGTACTCACGAGTTAGTACCGCTCAACAAGATATTCAAAAGCAAATCCAAACTGCAAAAGCGTATATTCATAATCATAAAATTGATGAGGATAAGGTAATTTGGTTAGAAGACGATGGGTATTCTGCCAACAAATTAACAACTAAGGAAATACCAAAGTTGCAAGAATTACTGATGCTCATTAAACAAGGTAAAGTAAAAACCATTATTGTTTATCATCGTGACCGATTAGCAAGAAATTTTTATGAATACGTCGCACTAGTGAAAGTGTTTTATAAGCATGGAGTAAAGGTTATCTTTACTGCAAGTAATCAACCATCATTTTCAAAAAAACTAGCTATTGAGGCATTGTATGGAATGTTTGCTCAGAGTGACGGGATGAATATATCATCTAGGAGAAATGATACCAATAAACAGTTTCCTTCAAACATTTTCGGATATCAAAGAATTGGTAAAAAGAAAGATGTGAAATATATACCAAATCCCAAAATAGAAAATTCTTTAAGATCTTTTTTCTACGAGGTAATGAGAATCAAAAGTACAGAGGATCTATTCCAAGTGATTATGAAGTACAAGAAAGTTTTAAATAATAAACAATATCACAACTTGCTAAAGTATTTAAGCAACCCTTTCTACGCGGGACACATGGAAACTATTTATGGATTTGAAAAATTGAATCACGTTACCCCAATAGTTTCTTTAGAAGATTTCCAAGATATTCAAGAAGTATTAAAGAATTTAAATGACGATTTAGTAGCAGCTATGACGGAAGCAACAAAACATAGCATTGTGACACCATGTTGCAGTATTTGCCAACAAAGTATGACCTTTAGAACTGCTGAACTTGGAGAAAGCGGCTATTATATATGTCAAAAGAAGCATAAAAAGGTGAAAATAGAGGTTACCCAACTTAACGCTTTAATTTCTGAACACTTAATTCAAGTGATTAACCGTATTGAAATTGCCAAGGTAGAAGCAGAAGTAGTTGCTTATTTAAATAAACTTAAAGGTACTAATGATTCCAAGCTCATTTCTTATAATAGAAAATTAGCTGAAATTCATAAAGAGATCACAGAAAATTTCACCATAGAACCAAGTATCAAATTTGAAAAGCTAGTTTATAAAGCTAGAAGTATAAAAAAAGAGATTGAAGAAACTCACTCAATGTTAATTAAAATTGATGATGCTAAAAATCATTTAAAAGAACACGTTCAAATAATAAAAAACACCATGAATGAAGAATTACAAGGATATGACCTTTATTTTTTGTCTTCTTTATTTTTTACCAAAATAGAAGTTAGTACAGATTCTATCATTTATTACGTGAACTTTGGTAAATTCATTAAGGATGGTGATTCCATTGAACTTAATGCATAAATATTGCTACCAGCATAATGGAGTATATTTCCTTACTGAAGAACCCTTACCAAACTTTGAAGTAGCAAAAAAACCGTGGAATATTTATAGAGATTCTATAAAGCTGCTTACAGCATATATTCGTTGGTCCGATGAGAAACAAACATCTGGCCATTCACTAAACACACAATTGTTAGAAATATTAGCAAGAACTAAAATAGAAGGCTACAATGCTATTGTTATTTTTATTGATAAAGCTACATCTGCCTTTCATGTTCCAGCCCAAAAGCGGGAAAAGATGTTAGAAATGAAGAGTTTTATTCTTAGTAACAAAAATGCAACTGGCACTATCTTTTTTGATGAATCCAGACAAACAAGGTTAATTGAAGATTATGTTTTGAACATTCTTAGACCAATTAAAGATTTCAAACCTAACTTTAAGGTTTACTCTACTAAGATAGATGGCGAGTGGGATGAAAATAATCTTCAGGTTCAAGAAGACTTTCCTTTGCTCATGATGAGTCAGTTGAAAAATCAACGAAAGCTTACGACTTTCATAACATATTAACTAAAAATAAACCTAAACCACAGCGTCCCCCATCACGTAACCCTTTAGGTTATTCGCTAACTATTGAGGAACCAGATAAATTTGAAACAAACGATTTTGTGTTCATCGTACTGCTCATATTTTATTTGTACAGCTATGGATATAGCGAAGACAAGATCGCTGATTTTCTAAATAAGGCTGAAATCCCAACACCATCACAGGATGCTAAAGAGTGGTAGGATTCAAGCATAAGGTATATTTTAAATAATTATTGGTATTCTGGTGACTTAGCATGGTTTGCACGTACTAGTTTTGAAAATAGTAAACGTAGACCCGAAGGTGAGTTTTTTTTGGAACCAAACCACCATGAACCGCTAATCGGGATGAACCTTTGGAACACTACTCGTTATTTAAGGGAGTACAAAAAAAACAAGGAACAGATGAATAGTCCATTTATTTTACGAAATATAGCTATCTGTAGCTCCTGTAATACTAAGCTTACTACCAAAAACTCGACACCCGTTAAATCAAAAAAGAAGTATATGTATTATCGGTGTCCTTCATGTAAGCAAAAGTTGAACATGGACGATTTAAACGAAGTCATAGTAAATGACTTGTCAAAACGATGGTCTAAAGAATTAAATCAACACCTAAAAGAAATAGAAAAGATTCTCATGAGTTGGAATAAAGTTCTCAGAAAAAAAATTACTGAAACAAAGGATTCTATTTCAAAATTAAAATACAAATTCAGTATGCTAGATCAAAGCCAAGCGTTTTTCAAAGATGTAAAAGAAAGCTTTGAGCTTCAAATTAGGCTCTTTGAAAAGAATAACACAGAGTTAAATACTGCTCTGGAACAAATAAAAGCTTTACAAAATGACGAAACACAAATTGAATTGATTGATCGATTTAAACAAAGCATTCACGAATACTCTCTGGAAGAAAAACGATCCATTATCTTGCTCGCTGTTGAATCAGTTGAAGTTGATTTTAATAGAAAAAATCACATTAAAATTGAATATCGACTTACTCCGTATATTGACCTAGAGAACTTGGTAAATTCTATTAATGAGTCTGCATAGCTGCTGTTTAATACACAGTAGCTTTTTTTATGAAAACCAACTGCTTGCTTTACCTAAAAAATAATAGTTGCCTACTTGCAATACCTAAAGATTTTGCCGATAATCAAAATTCCGATTTCTTAAATTCCCAGAATCCATTGATATCAAGGGTTTTTTACGTTTTTAATTAGGGATAATAAGCATCGAGGGATCCCTAGATACTTATATTACCTAAACCATTATTATCTTTATGCCCACTTTACCGAAATGTTATACACAAAGAGAAGAGCCATGAATGTCACGGCTCTTCTTTAATATTCTTTTCCATTTCGTGCAATTAGTTGATCTAATTGAAGTGCTATTTAACGATATTATTTAGTGCTTCCTTCAGTTTAATTACCTCTTCATTGGATAGTGTCAAACCTTTACCCATCTTTTCGTAATTTGGTGACCAATCACGCAAATCATATTTAGGATCTCTACCATTCCAACTAACCAAATTTAATTCTTTTTTCCATCCTGTGGATGACTCAGATAAAACAGCTATAGTATCTACAATTTCAAACTTAATTTCAGCCAACGCATCTTACATCCTTTCAAGTGTTTATGTTCAACTAATGTTCCCTCTATTCGCATTAGTTGATGTATTACTTAACGACTCGATACCCTTAACATGAATTCCCCTACATCACTCTCAGGTCCCTCAAAAACAACATCTGCATTAATCGCCTCGAAATGCTTGCGGGCAAATTGAATTTTAGCTTGTTCTTCTGGACGAAGGAACTCTTCAACATCGGTACCTTTCGTTTCTAAAACAAAATACAGTTTTTCTTCGCCATCTTTGTTAATTACCGCTGCCCAGTCTGGATTATAGTTTCCAACTGGCGTTTCGATTTTAAACCAGTTTGGCAACTTCACATATACTTTGACACTTTCATCACTTTCAAATCTCTTGGCAAAACTTTCTTCAATGTCTGAGTCATATAAAACATGATCAAATGGTGACTTATTACTTTGAACAGCATTATCATTAAGATAAGCAAGAAGTTCTTCATTTTGGAAGAGTTCTACTGCGTAATACGACTCATCGTCGATTTTGTAATATTTAATTCCGTCTCTAAGGAGTAATTTCATTTCACGTTTTATTATTTTCGTTACTTCTTCTATGAATTTTTGCGGATTATTTTTGAAATCATCTAAACGCTTGCTACCAGTCAGTATTTCTACAATCGTTTTCCGGGTTAAGTTTGTTCTATTTTGTAGCTCTGTGATGATATCTGGTAGTGTATGATGAACAGCAACATAATCTTCTAGTCGTTCACTTAATGTCGCACCTTGAACACCTGTAATTCGATCAAGTGATGAGATTCCATCTTTACGAGAAATAATTCTTATTTTCTCTATTCGGTTCATCTTTTGTATATTAGATATTGTCTTTTTAATTAATTCACTACTATCAAAGTCAATTGTAAATACTGTTTTATATTTGATTTTTTCCCACAATTCAATGAATTCTTTGCTGTCAATAATCGCTTTATTTAATTTCACTTTTCGTTTCTTGCTGCCATCTTTAATTGGCAGACTACTAGTAATATGCTTCAGCTCTTTGACAATTGCCGCTTTCCAAGGTTGAAATTCCTCTGGCAAAACTAATTCATAAGTTTCTAATGCTTCTTTTAAGACTGATGTAGCTTTATCCTTCTTATCAACATAATCATTTGCTTTCAAACTTTCATATAGTTTCTTAGAAAGATCATACCCAAGAGCCACCGGTTCTTCAGATTCTTGGTCAAGATAAGCTAGTTTAGCAAAAATATGTTTTTCAATTTTTCCAAATGTAATTCCTGTTTGTTCTTCCATTTCTGTTTGCAAGTTAGCAACAAAATCCTCATATGATTCATTGGCCATGACTGTCAGTGTATTCACATTATAGTCTAGCACCCGCTCACCATCTTGATTTACAGCCAATCGTAACCCACGACCAATTTCTTGTCTACGGCTGACATACGTACCTCCAGAATCTTTCAAAGTACAAATCTGGAATACATTCGGGTTATCCCAACCCTCGCGCAAAGCAGAGTGGGAGAATATAAAACGAAGAGGCTCCTCTAAACTCAATAGTCTCTCTTTTTCTTTCATAATTAAACTGTAAACATCTGTGTCCGCTTGCGTATTACCTTTTGTATCCTTTACTTTTCCTTTCTTATCTTGAGCAAAGTATCCATTATGTACTTTGTCTATTTCTATCTCTACATCAATATCATCAAATAAAGTACGGTATTTCGGTTTCTTTATTAGCTTTTTGTATTCCTCTTCAAACATAACGGAATACTTCCCTTTTAGTGTATTCCCGTCTTTGTCATATTCTCGATAGTGAGCTACTTTATCAATGAAAAACAGACTTAATACCTTAATACCTCGGTGGTTTAGACTTAGCTCTTTATCAAGGTGTTCTTCAATTGTTTTTCGAATTTGGTAACGTTTAATTGTATCATCATCTATTTCTCCAATGGCTTCACCAATTCTCAAATGATGACCATTAATCTCTATTGATTCATTTCCTTCCGCCCAATCGATTTGCTCAATGATAAAATGCCGATATAATTCTCGTTCACCTGACACATCATATAGATCATCGCCATATTTTACCGTTTTAGCAGCTCGCTTTACTTTTCCTCTCGTTTCAACATCTAACTCTACTTTCGCTTTTCTTTCTTTCACTTCAAGCAATTTAATATATGGAAGATTAAATGATTGCTCTGATCGAACAGACATCACTTCAATTTTCTTTACAAGCTTTTCGTTGTAAGCATCAACAGCATCTAAACGATAAATCATATTATATTTTTCTACATGAGTAGCTGAATAACGTAAGGTACATAACGGTTCTAATGATGAAATAGCTTCTTTAGATTTTGGCGTTGTATCAACACTTTGAGGCTCATCAATAATCAAAATAGGATTGGTTTGTTGAATGAATTCAATCGGCCGATATCCATTTAAACGATCATTTGCTCTGTGAATTACATTAGCCTTATCCTCTTTTTCAGGATCGACAAAACTCTTTCGAAAAGCGTCAATGTTAATGATCATGACTTGTATTGTTGTTGCAGTAGCAAAATTACGCACTTGATCAAGCTTATCTGAATCGTAGACAAAGTATTCTAATGGTTGACGATCATACAAATCTTTAAAATGCTGTTCCGTTATTTGTAATGATTTATATACACCTTCACGAATGGCAACAGATGGTACAACAATAACAAACTTAGAGAATCCATATTGTTTATTCAACTCATAAATAGATCGTAAGTAAACATACGTTTTACCAGTACCTGTTTCCATTTCAACAGTAAAATTCATGCCATTTAGGGCTTCGCTTCTAGCTAAACCGTTTTTAATCTGCAATTCTTGTACATTTTTTAATATTTCATTTGGAGTAAGATCTAACCGGTTACCTATCCCTAAATCCGTCTGAATCATTCCTGCATCTTCACCATAAGAAACAGTAAAGTTAGACTGTTTCACCTGTTGACCTTTAAATATGTCGACAACGGAATCAATTGCTTGTCGTTGATAAGTTAAGTCAGATTGAAACTTTAACTTCATCTTTTACACACTCCTTACATCGTTGATTCCGTTCTTTTTCAACGTTTGAATTGCATTCGTTTTTACAGAATCATTTAAGAAACCTGACTCTTTAAAGATAACTTTTGTTTCAAAATCCTCTGATTTAAGTTTAATCATCTCATTTACAATGTCTAGATCAATCTCGTTTTCCAGACATAACAGTATAGAACCATAAGCAACATTATAAATAACTCTACCACTGGATTCGATTTTCACTATTTCTGATGTGAATGGAATTCCAACCTTCAGTAGAATTTCATAAAGTAAATCTTCATTCGTTCGGCCTTCTTTTATATTTTCGAGTTGTTCCAACATACCTTGTTCTAAATTTTCCAAGTCTGGCTCCCACGTTTTAACATTTGAAGAATCTAATTTAAAAACTTTAAAACCAATATCTAATTCCGTTTTACCAGTTTCTTGAACAATTTGTTCACCAGCACGACGAATGCGCTCCTTACCGATTTCACAAATATTTTTATAACCTTCTTTGTATGCTTCTGATTTTTCATCAGTTAATTCTGGTAACTGAACCATAATAAATTTACGGTTACCACCATCTTCAGCATTTAACTTGAGAATAGCATGAGCGGTTGTTGAAGACCCTGAAAAAAAGTCTAGAATTAAATCATTGCTTTCAGTGCTAATAGTGGCAAATCTTTTTATCAATTCAGTTGGTTTGGGAAAGGTAAAAATTTTCCTGTTAAATATTTTTTCTAATTCGCCTGTTCCTTTCCTACTAGAAATCTCAGTATCCAATTGTAGTGACCTAATCACTTTTCCAGTAAGCCTACTTTTTTGGACTACTCGATACTCTCCAGAATCAGTTTTATAGCCCACAATTTCATCGTTTAAACCTTCAGCAGCCTTCTTTTTCCCCCATCTCCATACTCTTTGTATACCATCCTTTTTTGATATTACGGGATATACTTCAATCCAATCCATTTTCTTTTCTAAACCAATTTCATAAAAAGTATCATCCAATTTATTATTTGGATTTAAATAGAATGGGTAATATAAATTAGGTCTTGTTTGTGGATTAAACGCAACGTTTCCATTATAAAGAGGATAAATATTAAATTCCCCTTTTTCATCGCGATATTTGAATTGCTTATCTTCTTCGGGTAAATGGCTAGTATCTGTGTAATTTATATTCTTAGCATAAAACATTGCATATTCATTTGTTTTTGCTATATGGCCGTAATCGATAGCGCTCGGAGAAGAATTCACTACAAACATTCCTATAAAATTGCTTTCACCATAGACCTCATCACATATTTTTTTTAAATTATAAGCTTCAGTATCATCAATAGATATAAATATAACCCCATTTTCACTTAACAAATTCCTTGCTAACTTTAATCTTGGATACATCATATTTAACCAATCTGTATGGTATCTTCCATTAATCTCAGAATTCGCCTTTGACTCCTGTTTTGTCAATTCTTTATAATTTTTTATATTATTTCTAAAGTCATCTTTATAAACAAAATCTTTTCCAGTATTATAAGGTGGATCTATATAAATCATCTTTACTTTTCCAAAGTAAGTTTTTTGAAGTAACTTTAATACTTCAAGGTTATCTCCTTCAATATAGAGGTTCTCTGTTTCACCCCAATTTTTACTTGATTCTTTATCTGGGCGTAATGTACCCGTAGAAGATGTTTGTGCCATTTTTAATGCTTGCATTTTGCCATGCCATGAAAATTCATATTTTTCTTTATGTGTTTCAATTTCTTCACCTAAAACAACTTTTAATTTTTCAAAATCAATTTTCCCTCCAGTTACGACCTCTGGGAATAGTTGTTTAAGTGTTTCTACATTTTTCTTTGCTAGGTCTAGTGATTTTCCTTCGAGCTTATCCATGAGAATTTCTCCTTTACAAAACTAATTCTTCTTTCAATTGATCAGTCTGCTTTTTAAATTGTTGGATTTTAACATTTAATTCCACTTTTTTATTGAATTGTGATTCTTTCTTGATAGCCGATTTTAACTTTGTTATCTCCAGCTCTAAGTCCTTTATTTGCTGAATAATCCTTTGTCGTTGGTCGTGTTTTTGATGATCTCTTTCAATATGATAACTACCTATAGTTTCAGCATTTTGAGATGCTTCTACAGCTAGGTCTATATCTTTGTAAAACACAAAAAAATTATTAAAATTTAAATTTGGTACATGGATTGTCTTAATAAACTGATTTTGTATTTTAGTATCATGTTCCAACTTTAACCAAGAGGTTCGATGAATATCACCTAACACAACACTGGATTTGTCAACTTTGTTTAAGCGTTTCATACAAGTACTTACAAGCAATTTCTCTTTTAAATGAAAGACAATGACTACTGGGTTAGGTAAAGCTCCATGAATTACTTCTTCAACAATTGCTACTTGTTTTTCGGTTGCTTCCTCTCTTAGCCGAACAGTTATAAACGTAACACCTTCGTAATGTATATCTTCGTTTATGAATGGTTGGATATTAATAGTGGAAGGAGTTAGCAGGTACGCTAACTCAATCCGATCAATGTATTTTGTTATGACATTTTTTTCTTTTTTGTTTAAATCAGCATAATCATAAAACATCTTTTTATCTAACTTTTTATTGAGAGCTTCAAGCTTTGAATCTAATCCAATAACTTGATAGAAGAGTGATGTAGCCATTTTCACCATCCTTACTTTACAAACAAATATGAGATAATTTCGAAATCCTGTAAACTAGTATTGGCACTTGTTACGAGACTATCTAGATTGCCGAGACTAAATATATTTAAAGTTGATTGCTCGTCCATTTTTCCGACAATCTCATTTGTCGCGTTTTCTAGTAATTCTTTGTGCGTATCCATCTCTTTTCCGTTTTTTGTTTCCTCATAAAATGCATTATATAAATGTTCCTCTACACCATCTTGACCGTGACATAATGAGCGGTACAAGTCTAATATTTTTTTCACATGAACATGATTGTAAAGTACTTCTCCATTTTCCTTCATGTATATTAGATAATAGGGATGAAGTGCATTTTTTTCATCAGTAGCAGTGAAGTTGTTAATTTGCTTTAAACAAAAAATAATACCTTTTTGAATTTCGTCTTGAAGTTTCTCATTCCTATTTGTTGTAATACTAAATAATCCTAATGGTGTATTTTTCACAATCTCTTCGTTCTTTTTCATATAGTTCAACAAGTCCATCCTGAAATCATCCATTGTAAAGTCCGTAAGTGAAATGTTGCCTGATATATCTTCTAAATCGATGATCTCGTCTTGCAACTTCTCTAACTGTTTTCGACGGTACTCTAAGTCCTTCATCTCATTACTGTTTTCGGCAATCACATTTTCTTCGCCTGTAGAAGAGATATCAAGAATGGTCATCCGGTCTTTAACTCTACCAACTAAGTTGATATATTCGTCCAGTTCAATAGAAGGCCAGTAATTGACAAGTTGGATTTTTTCATTTTTACTTCCCAGTCGATCAATTCGCCCAAATCTCTGAATAATTCGGACTGGATTCCAGTGGATATCGTAGTTTATTAAATAGTCACAATCCTGTAAGTTTTGCCCTTCAGATATACAGTCCGTTGCGATTAATATGTCAATTTCCCCTTGTACATCAGGCATTACTTTTTGTCTTTCTTTAGAAAGTGGGGAAAAGTTAGTTAAAATACTATTAAAATCCACTTTCTTTATTTTTAATGTTGTTTTAGGATTATCTGAACCAGTTACCAGTGCAGTGTGAATGTCAAAGTATTGAAGAATCCATTTATGTAAATTCTCATATAAATATTTAGCTGTATCTGCATACGCTGTAAATATGAGTATTTTCTTGTTTTGTTCATTAATTGGATTCTCAATTTTCTGCTTGATTTCTTCTCTTAAAATTAATAATTTCTCATCTCTTAGAGGTGAAACTTTTTTAGCATACGATAATAAGTTAGCAAGGATTTCTCTGTCATAAAGCAAATCTTGTTTCCAACGAACTAAGTCTACATCTTTTAATAATATTTTTACTTTCGAACCAATGAGAGCATCTTCTAATTCTGGATCTTCTACATCAACATCCATAATATCATTTGTTGTATCTGTAGCAGGAGTGTAGTTCTCAATTTTTTCAATGAAAGAATTAATATTGAAAATGATGCTATCAAGTGTTAATGAAAAAGAATGAACAGAACTTTCTAATCGCTTTAATAAGTTCGATTTCATTAAATGTATTAAGTTACTTTCACGATCTGTTTGTCGAAATACTTGTCCATTGGCCACTTTTGTATCGTATTTCTCACTATATGTCGTTCTCATACGTGGCAAAATATATTGCATAGGAGAATAAACAGCCAATCGAAGACGTAATATATCATTATTTATCTTCTCAAGAGCTGGAAACTCACCTTTTTTGTCAATATGTATTTTCTTATTCTCTGGTTTCAATCGTGTTGGGAACTTACCAATATTATTCATATTATAGTATTTCTCTATATGTCTACGAGATCTAGCGATAGTTAATGAATCAAGTAAAGTGAAATAATCCCAACTTAGCATATCTAATAAACGATCCGTAGTCCGCTCTTCGTCTGATAAATTACTCCATTTATTGAATTGTGACTGAGCCACTCGAATGGTATGCGAAATGTTTTTAATATTGGCTGAAGTATTAAGAGCTGCATCGTCACCCTCAGTAATAAATGCAATTTGGTTTTTTAAATCATCTAATTTATTGTTTACAGGAGTTGCAGATAGCATTAACACTTTGGTTTTTACCCCAGCACGAATAATATCTGACATCAGTCTAGAATATCTTGTTATTCGATCATTGCGCGCTTCATTGTTTCTAAAATTATGAGATTCATCAATCACAATCAAATCATAATTTCCCCAATTAACGTGTTCGAGGTTGATATCTCCACTGTACCCAGATTCTCTTGATAAATCAGTATGGTTTAATAAATCGTAGGAAAAACGATCCTCTGATAAAATATTCCGTTTATCGTTTAGTCGATAGATCGACCAGTTCTCTCTAAGCTTTTTGGGTGCTAACACAAGTACTCGGTGATTTCTTAACTCATAGTATTTAATGACTGCTAATGCTTCAAATGTCTTACCAAGACCCACACTATCAGCAATTATACAGCCACCATGATTTTCAATTTTATTAATCGCTCCTACTACACCATCTTTTTGAAAATCGTAAAGCTTATTCCAAATCAGTGTATTTTCGAATCCAGTCTTTGACTGTAAGGCATCAAAGTCCTTTGCACCCTCTAAGAATTCTTTAAACAAATTGTATAAGGTAACAAAATAAATAAGCTCAGGTGAGTTTTCTTGATATAACGACTCAATTCGCTCTATGATCTGCTCTTTAACACCTTGTAAAGCAACTGCATTTTGCCAAATTGCTTCAAAATTTTTTAGTAGCTGATGGTTCGATTCATTATCAACGATAATATTATTTATGTACATACTAGATGAATTACTATATCCAAGACCTGCGCTAGAGAAAGGCGCTCCGCCAACTAATCCTATTTGGCTCCCATCCTTATTCTCCACATGATATAGGCCGCCTTGTATTTTTTGCTTTGTTACGGATTTAAAATTAGCGTGGGATCTTAACCATTTGGCTAGCTCTCTTGCAATATAACCTTGCGTTAGTTCCATTTTATATTTGTGTTCTTCATCCACACCATACAACAAAGCTTCATTTTTTTCGATTTGCATTTTATTGAAGTCTTTATTGTCTATAAATGCTGGCTCTGTAAAAATGAATCTAAATTCATCCACTTTAGAGAGTTCTTTCTTCAATTCAACGAATGCATATAATGTAAAGTGAGCTGCTGCGACTGATATTTTACTTCCATTACTAATATGTTCTTTAAGCACATCCCCAACTAGACCCGTTTGCTTATTATCGATAATGCCTTTATGCATAATTAACGCGCTCCTTCGAATCAAAAATCCCCTTTTCCAACATTTCAGGTAGAGTTCAAAAATAATAAGTCTTCTCTAAAACATCCTACACCAACTCTTTTATAGCTAAATTATACCATTTTCCTTACAATTACTAAATTCCTATTCCAAATGGCTATAACAACATAAAATATTTGAAATTATTTTCACTAGATACTTAAAATGACCAAAATCCGAAGCTATAATGTTTCAGAATTTAACCGGTAAATTCATAACAACAATTAAGAAATATAACAAAACAAACTAATAACTGGAGGTTTTCTTTCTATGGAAAAAACGAATAAATATACAACTTGGGAATCGTTACCCGATACCCTGACAGCACTTCATATTTCACAATTTCTTGGGATTTCAAGAAGAAGAATTTATGAGTTATTACAAACAAATGTTGAACATGGCGGTCTTCCAAATTTTTCAATTGGCACATCAAAAAGAGTAGAAAAAGCAGACTTTAAGCAATGGATTAATCAGCTTAAAGTGAAAAGAGAGGTTCATCAATAATTATGAAAGGACATTATAGAAAAAGAGGTTGCAAGTGTCTTCCTAACAATTGCACTTGCGGAAAGATGTGGTCTTTTGTAATTGACGTTGGAAAAGATCCAGAGACAGGTAAAAGAAAGCAAGAATTTGGGAGTGGCTTTAAAACAAGACAAGACGCTGAGGCAGCAGCAGCCGCACTAATTACGGAAGTAAACCATGGTACATTTATTAAAGAATCAGATATATTATTCAAAGAATGGGCTAACGATTGGTTACCACTTTATATCGAAAGAAATGGACCCAAACCCGGAACCATTCGTCTAAGACAATACAGCATCAAAAAGTTATTGCCTTACTTTGCCTCTATAAAGCTTAAAAACATCACAGAAGAAATGTATCAATCCGCATTAAATGATTTAAAAGATCAAGATTTTTCTAGAAGTACAATTGAAGGGGTCCATACTACTGCAAAAATGATTTTTAAAATGGCTGTTAGTAAAAAAATGCTTAAAATAGACCCAACAACAAATGCTTATATTAAAAAAGATGAGCAAATTATTATTGAATCAGATGAAGAAGAATTACCTGCATTCTTTGAAAAAGAAGAGCTTGCGTTATTCTTAAATACTGTGAGAAAAAAGGGACTCTTTATGGATAATGCCATTTTCACAACTTTATCATACACAGGAATGCGTGTTGGCGAATTAGTTGCACTCAAGTGGAAGGATATAGATTTTAATAAACAAACAATTCATATTACCAAAACATCTTATACCCCGGATAACAACACAAAAAAGTACCAATTGGTTCCACCAAAGACAAAAAGTTCACGGCGTAAAATTGCGATAGATAATATAGTTATTGATACATTAATGAAACATAAGGAGGAACAAGAAAAGTTAATTAATCATCTAGGTGACTCCTACCTTGACAAAGGCTATGTATTTGCTAATGTTTACCGTCATCCGGGCTATCCTATCCTAGTTAAATTTGTTGAAAGTAGAATGGACCGATCATTAAAGAAGACTGTTTTAAATTTAAGACTAACTCCGCACTCTCTTCGCCATACGCATACATCACTTCTTGCAGAAGCAGGAGTTGGGTTGGAGGAAATTATGGATAGATTAGGTCATCACGATGATGAAGTTACCAGAAAGGTATATCTCCATGTTACACACGAAATGAAAAGAGAGGCCTCTGATAAATTTAGTAATTTAATGAGTAGTCTTATTTAAAGCAAAGTGCTACCACTTTGCTTTAAATCTACATAAAAATTATGCAATTTCTATTACACAAAATCAGGGAGTGAAATAAGAAATAACAGGTAGACACCTAGATTAAAAGGTCTAAAAAACAGCCTGATTTTTTAATCTACATTCTTTAACAAAATTTCCTTTACTTGTTCTAATAAGCCATTTACATCTTCCCAAAATCCAACAACTTCCTCTTTACTAAAAACTTCACCTGAATCATGCGATAGTTCATTTGCTATGTTAACCAACCCTTGTGTAATGCTAATCGTATCGTATCTTGCATTAATTTCTTTTCTAAGTTCCCCTAATTTTATATGACCATATTTTTCATCAATATTTAATTCTATACTTCTATATATACACAAGAATTTCAATGCATATTCTAATATCCTTCTGATTGTGTTCCCTTGTGAAAATAAGTCGTCATACTCATAATCATTTAATGATAAAAGAGTAGAACGAACTTTTTGCATACGTTCATATATCTCATTTATTGTTTCATTTAATAGTATTTTTTTTGATATAACGGTATCGAAACAGCCTTCTTTTGGCTGAACGAGACAAGAATAGTAAGGTAGGTTATTTACAATTGCAATATGCTTTTTACATTGTTCCTTATCACCTTCCCAAAACATAATTTCCTTGTACAAATCATTCTTATTATTTTCTTCTGAAATTAACTCGTTGCCTGATTTCAAAAGTGTTTTTTTAACTTGTTTTGAAGGTATTAAGTTTAATAAAAAAATAATTACCAAATGGCTACCTAGCTCTATGAATTTAATTTTTTGAATATGAAGCATCATATATGAATAAGTAGCGTATCCGTCCATTTGCCAAAACATCATCTCATCTTCATTAATTGTTCTTTTTAAGTATTTTTCTCTATATGTATTATTATCTTTCCAATAAATATAAGTATATGGATCTTCATATTTAATACTGTGAATATTATCATAGTTGATATGAGAAAAATGATCCAAAATGACATAGCCCTTACTTTTCTCTATTACATCATCTAGAACATTGAAAATCTCATTTCCATCTGTTAACTCCTTTGGTTTACCTAAATTTTGCCAAATATCACTGAATAATTTCTCGCTCAATTCATACTCATATTCTTTTGGAAATAAAATTGATTTTAGTAACGGAAAGTCTTCCATGTAATCATCCCCCTATTAATAGTTTAATCTTATCCCTTCACCTTTTTAACAGTCACTATTTTCAAATTAATTATACAAAAATTGTAATCATTTGGGTTAAACATTCACCTTTACTATCATCCCTTTCATTTACCTTTCCATGCACTTGCGAAGAAAAGTGTATAAATTGGGCATAATGACATTTTAGTAACCTAAATAAAAAGGAAAGAGAGGTCACTTAGTGAAATGAAAGGACACATTTACAGAAGAGGGTGCAAGTGCAAAAGGAAAAAATGTACCTGTGGTTCCAAATGGGCTTTTATGATTGATATTGGAATTGATCCAGTAACAGGTAAACGTAAACAAAAAGGCAAAGGGGGTTTTAGGACTAAGCAAGAAGCTGAAGCTGCTGCTGCTACTCTTATTTATGAGGTAGAAGAAGGAATAAATGTTGAAGAAACTAAGCAAACCTTCAGTGCCTTTTCAACAGAATGGCTTACTATCTATAGAGACTCAAAAGATGTGAAGCCGGGAACGATACGTGTCAGACTACATGAAATAGGTAAATTGATGCCCTATTTCGCTCAGTTAAAATTAAAGGACATAACAAGGAAGAAATATCAGGATGCTTTAAATGATTTAAAAGAAAAAGGTTATTCTGATAGCACAATGGAGGGAATACATCGAACGGGGAGAATGATTTTCCGAAAAGCTTTAGAAATGGAGATAATTAAAAAAGACCCAACAGAGTATGCTTATCTTAAAAAAGATAAAAAAACCATTGAACAATTGGAGGAAGAAGAAGTTCCGAAATACCTTGAAAAAGAAGAGTTATTTCTGTTTCTAAAGGTCGCTAATGAACAGGGGCTTGAGTTAGACCACTTGATGTTCCTTATCCTGTCATACACCGGAATCAGAGTTGGAGAGTTAGTTGCTCTTAAATGGAAAGATGTTGATTTTAAAAACCATACGATTAGCATCACTAAAACGTATTACAATCCAAATAATAATACTCTTGAATATCAGCTAGTCACACCAAAAACCAGAAAATCACGACGAAAAATCATTGTCGATGAAGAGGTAAATAGACGCTTTGAAGGAACATAAAAATGTTCAAGATGAGGTTATCAAGCGGTTAGAGAATTCTTACCATAATGAGGACTTTATCTTTGCTAAAATGGAACGACAATACGGTTACCCTATTGTTATCAAGACAGTACAAAACAGAATGGCTAGGCTACTTAGAATTGCAGGTCTTAACCAAGAGTTAACACCGCATTCTTTGCGACATACACACACTTCGCTTCTAGCGGAAGCTGGTGTTTCACTCGAACAGATCATGGACAGACTAGGACATTCCGATGATCAAATCACAAAAAATGTTTATCTCCATGTAACCCAAGAAATGAAAAAAGAAGCTTCCCACAAGTTTGCTCAACTCATGAGAAGCCTCCGTTAAGAACCTCATGTTAACAAAATGTTAACATTCCACTCTCATCTTACATAAAACCCTTATATATCAAGGGGTGAAGCGGCTTATTACATCATGCCGCCCATTCCACCCATGCCGCCCATATCAGGCATTGCAGCACCTGCGCCACCTTCTTCAGGTTTATCAGCAACTACAGCTTCTGTTGTTAAGAACATAGCAGCTACACTTCCTGCGTTTTGTAAGGCAGAACGAGTAACTTTAGTTGGGTCAACAATACCAGCTTCAATCATGTTTACCCACTCGCCGTTAGCAGCGTTGAAGCCTGTTCCTACTGGTTCGTTTTTCAATTTCTCAACGATTACAGATCCTTCTAGGCCTGCGTTGAATGCGATTTGACGAACTGGCTCTTCGATTGCGCGTAGAACGATGTTTACACCAGTTGCTTCGTCGCCTTCTGCTTGGATAGCAGCTACTTTATTGTATACGTTTAGAAGAGCTGTACCACCACCTGCTACGATACCTTCTTCCACAGCAGCGCGAGTAGAGTTTAGAGCGTCTTCGATACGTAATTTACGTTCTTTTAATTCTGTTTCCGTTGCAGCACCAACTTTTACTACTGCTACACCACCAGAAAGTTTTGCAAGACGTTCTTGTAATTTTTCACGGTCAAATTCAGAAGTTGTTTCTTCTAATTGAACACGGATTTGGTTTACACGTGCTTGGATATCTTCTGTTGAACCAGCACCTTCTACAATTGTAGTAGTTTCTTTTGTGATGACTACTTTTGCAGCGCGTCCTAAAGACTCAATAGAGGTTGTTTTAAGCTCTAAGCCAAGATCTTCTGTGATTACTTGACCGCCAGTTAAAACAGCGATATCTTCTAGCATTGCTTTACGACGATCACCAAAGCCAGGAGCTTTAACAGCTACTGCAGTGAATGTTCCGCGAAGTTTATTTAATACTAATGTAGCATTTGCTTCGCCTTCTACGTCTTCTGCAACGATTAATAATGGTTTCCCTTGTTGAACTACTTGCTCTAATACTGGTAAGATTTCTTGGATGTTCGAAATCTTCTTATCTGTAATTAAAAGATATGGATTTTCAAGAACAGCTTCCATTTTATCTGAATCAGTAACCATGTATGGAGATACGTATCCACGGTCGAATTGCATACCTTCTACTACATCTAATTCAGTAGTGAAACCTTTTGATTCTTCAATTGTGATAACTCCGTCGTTACCAACACGCTCCATTGCTTCAGCGATTAATTGTCCTACTTCTTCATCAGCAGAAGAAATAGCAGCAACTTGTGCAATAGAAGCTTTGCCTTCGATTGGTTTAGAAATAGCTTTTAACTCTTCAATTGCAGCAGCAATCGCTTTGTCCATCCCTTTACGGATACCCATTGGGTTAGCACCTGCTGTAACGTTTTTAAGTCCTTCGCGAATCATTGCTTGTGCTAGAACTGTCGCAGTTGTTGTACCGTCCCCTGCAACATCATTTGTTTTGCTTGCTACTTCTGCAACAAGTTTTGCCCCCATGTTTTCAAATGCATCTTCTAATTCGATTTCTTTTGCGATTGTTACACCATCATTTGTAATAAGTGGTGAGCCATATTTTTTCTCAAGAACCACGTTGCGTCCTTTTGGTCCAAGTGTTACTTTTACAGCATCTGCTAGAGCATCAACCCCACGCAGCATAGCACGGCGAGCTTCTTCACTAAATTTAATATCTTTAGCCATTTTGAAAAACCTCCTCAAGTATTGTTATCTCATGTATTTTTTTATTACGTAATCTCTTATGTTAAAATTGAATTAGCCAATAATAGCTAAAATGTCGCTTTCGCGAAGAATTAGATACTCTTTCCCTTCGTATTTCACTTCAGTACCAGAGTATTTTGAGAAGATAATGCGGTCATCAACAGATACTTCAAGCGCTACACGCTCTCCGCTCTCTAATACGCGACCAGTTCCTACAGCTACTACTTTGCCTTCTTGAGGCTTTTCTTTAGCAGAGTCTGGTAATACGATACCACTTGCAGTTTTTTCTTCTGTTTCAACAAGCTCAATAATAATGCGATCTCCTAATGGCTTTAACAAGTGAAACAACCTCCTCAAATTATATACATTTTATTTTCTTATTAGCACTCAATCACTATGAGTGCTAACACAATTATTATATTAATTAATCTTTTCTCATAATGCAAGAGACAAGACTTATTTTTTCGTAAATTTTTTTCTAGTTTCTATTTCCCTTAGAGAGTATATACGTTAAAGCTTTAAATATTCACACTTTCTATTATTTTAGTTGTTACTATTTGAAACAGAGCACTGCTTATTAGTAGAATAGGAAGTATGATTGTCTCTTTGCTCAAATATAATAAGAACAGATTAACATTGATATATTCCTTTCACACATTTTTTTAAACCTATCAATTATCTAAAGGAGCTTTTATTTTGAAAAAAGAATATTGGATTATTTTAATAACTTACATCGCCATGCAGCTCTCCACTTTTGTTGGAGTTCCGGTCATTCTTTTTATTGCTGGTTTACTTGGATACAATCCAGCTTCCAAAGCGATTCAATTCCAATCTAACATTATTTGGCTAATATTTAGTTTTATCATCGCCTTAATTATCTGTCTTGTTTTGCTAAGAAAGGAAGTCAGTAATCCGATGCGTTCAGATGTAATGAGCATTCCTTCCTCTATTGGGTGGGCAATTGGTGGGGTATTTCTGTCTTTATTTGCCCAAAGCTTTGCCGGAATCATTGAACAGCAATTAGGCATAAAACAAGGATCAGAAAACACAGAACAAATTATGCAGCTTATCAACGCAGCACCTCTTGTGATTATAGTAGTAAGTATTATTGGACCGATTCTAGAGGAAATTGTATTTCGTAAAATCATTTTCGGTTCCCTATATCAGCGATTCGGATTTTTCATTTCTGCACTAATTAGTTCCCTAATCTTTGCAGTTGCTCATAGAGATTTTGTCCACATCCTTCTATATGCAAGCATGGGCTTTACCTTTGCATTCCTATATGTAAAAACCAAAAGAATCCTTGTGCCAATCTTTGCCCATGTCGCAATGAACACACTCGTAGTAATTTTGCAATTAAACTATGACAAAATTATCGAATGGCAGGAAAAATACTCGGGCGTAACACAATTTATTGGAGGATTTTTATAAAATGAGAAGATCACCGTTATTTTCAGGAGTTCTATATATTATTTTTGGAGCTCTTTTTACGTATTTTGCAATCCACGATTTACAATTAAATCAAGAATGGGGATTCTATACGTATTTACTAGTCATCCTGGCAACCTTTGACATCGGATCAGGAATAAAATTAATCAACTTTCACTTTTTCCTGAAAAAAAACCAAACAGATAGAAAAAAGCCGAAACAATGATAGAAAATAATTAAGAGTGGAAATCAACGGGCCACTTTTTAATTCTTTCTAAAAAAAATGCGTGTATAAGAATGTAGTTTCCGCTACACCCTTATACACGCATTTCCTTTTTATTCTTCCGTTTCCTCTGCCTCTACATCTGGCGTAGGATAATGCTTTAAGAAATAAACAAGCGATTGCAGCTCCACAGCCAAATCAATATGATGTACTCTCACATTCGCTGGCACATTTAAGCGAGCAGGAGTAAAATTCAATATTCCTTTGATATTGCTCTCTACTAAACGATCTGTAATAATTTGTGCTGCATGTGCTGGTACCGTTAGTATTGCTACTTCAACACCATTCTCTTGCAGAACCTTCTCTAAATCATCCATATGATGAATAGGCACATCGTTCACTAAAGTGCCAATCTTTTCTTCTATAACATCGAATCCTACTTCAATTTTTGTGTTATTATTTTTTAAGAAGTTATATTTCAAAAAGGCAACCCCTAAATTACCAACACCAATTAAAGCTACTTTCGTTAGTTCATCTTGATCTAATGTTTTACGGAAAAATGATAATAAATAGTTTACATTGTATCCATATCCCTTTTTTCCAAGCGCGCCAAAATAAGAGAAATCCCGTCTTATTGTGGCAGAGTCGACCTTCACTGCTTCACTTAATTCAGCAGAAGACACTCTCTGCTTACCTGATGAATGTAAATTTTTTAAAAAGCGATAGTATAATGGTAACCGCTTTGCTGTTGCCTGCGGTATTTTCATTACCTCATTATGCATACTTATCCCCTACCTATATATAAAAATTAGCAGTTATTCTACTGCTCTCTTTTGTAATCGCCATTTTTTCCACCTGATTTCTCGACTAAATAGGTGTTGCCAATTACCATCCCTTTATCCAAGCTTTTACACATATCATAAATCGTTAAAGCTGTAACAGATGCAGCAGTCAATGCTTCCATTTCCACACCTGTACTTCCGACTGTCTTTACGGTTGCGGAAATAATCAATTGAAAATCTTCCGCATCGTCTTCCCATTGAAATGATATATCGACACCCTTCAACATAATTGGGTGACACATAGGTATGATGTCAGCTGTTTTTTTAGCAGCCATTATTCCTGCTACTTGGGCAACAGCTAGTACATCTCCTTTTTTTATCTCCTGCTTTGTGATTTTCTCATAAATTTCTTCACTTACTTTAATACTAGATAGAGCAACAGCTATGCGAGCGGTTTCACTTTTTTCTGATATATCAACCATTTTCGCATGGCCTTCCTGATTAAAATGTGTAAACTCCCCCATAATAACACCTCTAAGCAAAATGATACACTATTTTAAAGAGAATGTGTATTTATTATCACTTTTTTCCCATTTCCCCTTTTATTGCAGGATAACATATTTATAGGTTACACTTATGGTACATAATCCCCTGAGGTGAAGAAATGATACTATTACAAGTAAATCAGCTATCTAAGCATTTTGGAGCTGAACTTATCTTATCAAATATAAAATTAGAAGTACAAACGAGAGACCGAATCGCTCTAGTGGGAAGAAACGGCGCTGGCAAATCTACCTTATTGAAAATTATCGCTGGGCAATTATCCTATGACTCCGGTGAAATCATAAAGCCCAAAAATGTCGAAATAGGTTATCTAGCTCAAAACACAGGTTTGGAATCAAGCCTTTCCATTTGGGATGAGATGTTAACAGTTTTCCATGAGCTTCAAGTAAAAGAAAAACATTTAAGAAAACTGGAACAAAAGATGTCCGATCCCAATACAATCGAAAACCCAGATGCTTTTGAGCGAATTTTAAAGGAATATGACCACCTGCAATTTGAATTTAAAGAAAGCGGTGGCTATCAATACGAAGCAGATATCCGCTCCGTTTTACATGGTTTAAACTTTAGTACATTCAATTACAGTACAAAAATCTCTACGTTAAGTGGTGGTCAAAAAACAAGATTAGCACTAGCAAAGCTTCTACTAACTACACCAGATATTCTCATACTAGACGAACCAACAAACCATCTAGATATTGAAACATTATCTTGGTTGGAGCAATACTTGCAAGGTTATAAGGGTGCTGTATTAATCGTTTCCCATGACCGTTATTTCCTTGATAAAGTAGTGACCCAAGTGTACGAAATATCAAGACACCATATTCAAAAGTTTATTGGTAACTATAGCGGTTATCTTGAGCAAAAAGCGGCAAATTATGAGCGAGAAATGAAACTTTACGAAAAGCAACAAGATGAAATTGCCAAACTAGAAACATTCATTCAAAAAAATTTAGCAAGAGCGTCTACTACCAAAAGAGCACAAAGCCGCAGAAAAACATTGGACAGAATGGATAGAATCGATCGTCCAGACGGCAATGAAAAATCTGCTTCCTTCGGCTTTGAAATTACAAAACAAACAGGAAATGATGTATTAAAAATTAATGATCTTTCCATTGGTTATAAAGATAATTCAGTATCTGAGCATATTTCCTTCCAAATAAATAGAGGTGAAAGTGTTGCCCTAGTTGGCCCAAATGGTGTTGGAAAATCAACGCTATTAAAAACAATCATTGATAGGCTGCCAAAACATGCTGGTTCGATAGCACTTGGCTCAAATGTCATGATTGGATACTACGATCAAGAACAAGCAGAACTTACCTCTAATAAACGAGTCCTTAATGAATTATGGGATGACTTTCCACTGACACCTGAAAAAGATATCCGTACTGTCCTCGGCAATTTCTTATTTTCAGGAGACGATGTTTTAAAAATAGTAAATTCATTAAGTGGTGGAGAGAAGGCACGTCTCGCATTATCTAAGCTAATGATGGAAAAACCAAATGTCTTAATTTTGGACGAGCCGACAAACCATTTAGACTTAGACAGTAAAGAAGTACTCGAAAATGCTTTAATTGATTACCCAGGTACCATTCTTTTTGTTTCCCATGACAGATATTTTATTAACAGAATTGCAACAAAGGTGATTGAATTAGATAAGAGTGGATCCACAGAATTCTTAGGCGACTATGATTATTATGTGGAAAAGAAGCTGGAGCAAGCAGAAATTCAGGCATTAGAAGCAAATGCTGCTGTAAAACAAGCACAAAATACAGGGACAGAAGAGAAAAGCTCTTACCAAATGAGCAAGGAAGTGCAAAAATTAGAACGTCAAAGATTAAGAAGAATTGAAGAAATAGAAACAACTATTGAGGAGCTAGAAATAAAAGTATCAGAACAGGAAGCTCTTCTATGCGAACCTGAAATTTTCCAAGATCACGAAAAGGTCTTAGAGTTAAATAAAAGCCTTGAACAGTTAAAGGATCAAATCGAACGGTTAATGGATGAATGGACCGAATTATCAGATAAGTAAAAAGTACTGGGTATTTATTTACCCAGTACTTTTTTTCCACATTATTATCCACATATCAAGGATTGTTTTATCAACTTTCCACATATTTACCCACATTATCCACAAATACATAATAAATTATTCACATTATCCACAGCGTATGTATATAACATCATATTTATTCACAGTGACGCATATAGTGCCAAAGTCTTACTCCATTCCATTGTGGATTGTTATATCTAATCCTGGGTTTCCGTTCAAATCCAATCTTGATCGCTGCCCTTTTTCAAAGAAAATGGTTCCTGCTGCAGCAATCATTGCCGCATTATCTGTACATAAAGCTAATGGTGGTATCGTTAATTTTACGGAATTCATCTTTTTAAACTTATCCATAAGAGCAGTTCTAAGTCCTTTATTAGCAGCAACCCCACCTGCTAATACAACTTGCTTCACTTGGTACTGCTCTGCTGCTTCGACAGTCTTTGATACCAATACTTCCACAACACTTTCCTGAAAGCTAGCTGCCAAATCTTCAGGTCTAATAACTTCTCCACGTTGCTCAGCGTTATGCACAGTGTTGATAACTGCTGATTTCAATCCACTAAAACTAAAATCATAGGTTCCTTCTATCCATGCTCTTGGCAACTTTACAGCAGCAGCATTCCCTTCTGTCGCTAGTCGATCAATATGAGGGCCACCTGGATAAGGAAGATTGAGTGTTCGCGCAACCTTATCATAGGCTTCTCCAGCAGCGTCGTCTCTTGTTTCTCCAATAACTTCAAAATGACCATGCTCTCTCATTAATACTAATTCTGTATGCCCACCAGAAACCACTAGTGCTAATAAAGGGAATTCTAATTTATCCACAAGTTGATTGGCATAAATATGCCCAGCAATATGATGTACACCCACAAGTGGGATATCATGTGCAAAACTTATTGCTTTAGCAGCATTCACTCCTATTAAAAGAGCTCCTACCAAACCTGGTCCCTCTGTTACAGCAATTGCATCGATTTCTTCATAAGTGACATCCGCTTGGGAGAGCGCTTCTTCTATTACAAGCGTAATTTGCTCCACATGATGTCTTGAAGCAATTTCTGGAACGACTCCACCAAATCTCTTATGGCTTTCAATTTGAGAAGCTACAATATTTGAAAGGATTTCCGATCCATTTCTTACAATAGAAACCGCTGTTTCATCACAGCTTGTTTCCATACCCAATATAATCAAATCATTATTATTTTTCATAATTTCACCCACATTACTAAAGCATCTTCTTGTTTATCTGTATAGTACTTCTTTCTAATTGCACCGTTTTGGAATCCTAGTTTTCTATATAAATTTTGTGCCACCATATTTGTCACACGGACTTCTAATGTCATAGAAGTAGCACCAAGCTGCCTTGCCTCATCCATTATCTTTATAAGTAACGTTTCACCGAGCTTTTTTCCTCTGTACTCTGGCAGAATAGCTATATTTGTAATATGAGCTTCATCTACAACAATCCATACTCCACAATACCCGACAAGCCCTTCTTCATGTTGGATTACAATATATTTAGCAAATCGATTTTGTGTTAGCTCATTATAAAAAGCCTCTTTACTCCAAGGAGTAGTAAAAGAAATCATTTCGATTTTAAAAATATCATCGATATCCGCAACTGTCATATAGCGAAATTCAAATGCTGACATTATCCCCTGTCTTCCTTTATCTCTTTTTTATTTGCTTTCAGCCAATTTGCCTCTGCCTCTGCTAACCGTATATAATTAGGTGTAAACATATGTATCGCTTCAGCTGGCCTTGATTCTCCTAACATAGCAAGGATAGAAGGTCTCGGATTAAAATCCACTCCATCTGCTAAATAAGCAAGATCACCTAATCCGTCCTTTAAGGTTTCTTCATGAAGAGGTAAATCATTCCCAACAAATAATATGCTTTTCTTCAATGGAGCAAGGTGCTGAACCCAATCTGTAGATAAAATCAATTGATCCTTTTTTATTATTTCCACTTTATTACTTGTAAAATGATATAACCCTGTATAAATCTGTCCTCTTCTAGCATCGAATAGTGGAGACACATAACCATCAAAATATCGTCCTACAGATGCAGCAAGTACTTCTAGGCTAGAAACACCTACTAATGGAATATTTAATGTCCAGGCAAGTGTTTTTGCAATCGTAACCCCAATCCGAACGCCTGTATAAGATCCAGGTCCTTTTGCTACTACAACCTTGGAGAGATCCTTTGGCTTTATATCACATTCCTTCATTAATTGCTCGATCGCAGGCATCGCTCTAATCGAATGGTTCTTTTTCAGGTTAGTGATATATTCCCCAATTACCTTTCCATCTTCATATAAAGCAATACCTAAAACAAAATTTGACGTATCTATTGCTAATATCTTCATTCAAATATCTCCTTACATAATTGCATATAGCGAGAACCTTTAGGGAATAAAACTATTTTCCTTCCTGAAGTGTCGTCATAAAACAATTGAATTTGCAAAAATTCTATTGGCAGTTGGTCCTCAATTAAATGGGCCCATTCCACAACAGTAACTCCATCCCCTTCAAAATACTCCTCAAAGCCTAAATCTTCCTCACTATCCTTTAATCGATAGACATCCATATGATATAACGGTAATATCCCTTGATATTCCTTTATTATTGTAAAGGTTGGACTATTAACCGTTTTAGCTATTCCTAATCCTTTCGCGATTCCTTTTGTAAAAGTTGTTTTGCCAGCGCCAAGATCCCCTTCTAAAGTAATTACATCCCCTGCTTTTAAAAGCAAGCCAATTCGCTCAGCAAAACTAATCGTCTCTTCCACATTATCTGCCTTCCACTCAAAGTTTTTCATAAATTACTCCTAATATTAAATTTAATAATGGTATATCTTTTATTATACTCAATAAACCTATGAGTCTAAAGCAAGTCTCCTTGTTTTTTTGAGGAAACAGAATAGTTTGTTTCATAATCCTAAAAGAAATACAAAATATCCATTCAAATCAATCTATTATACTTTTTTTCATTCATTTATCAGTCTGTTTAACTTAGATATCCACAGTCTCTCCATTTTGGAGGTTCTTAGACGAACAAAAAAATCCTTAGGTTATTCCTAAGGATTTTTTTCATTGTTTGATTGCGGGGACAGGATTTGAACCTGCGACCTTCGGGTTATGAG
>NZ_JVDT01000008.1 GCF_001076885.1 Bacillus sp. 522_BSPC | reverse complement strand
TAACTACCGATTCACCAGGTAATTCACTTTTTCAGTGGCCTCAATCCAAAATGGTGGGGGCTTACTTGATGTAAGCAAAGAAAGAAATCAATTCTAATATAGATAAAAAAAATTAACGTGGTCTAAACCGCCCCTCACAAAAAAAGGAGACAAACGCTCTTGCGTTTGTCTCCTTTTTTGACTCTTCATTATTTTTTCTTCTCATCCTCTTTTTCAATTTTCTCTACAGGAGAATGTCCCATCCAATCTTCTTGTTTCATCCGTTTTTTTCGTCTTCTTTGTGATACAACTATGACAAGAATAATAAGAACGATTAAAAGGAGAGGAACTCCAAAAGCTCCATAAAGAATATTAAAAAGACCACTAAAAAATTCTGACATGGTGAACCTCCTTGTAAATGCCGTTTCCCAACTTCCCATCGTACTTTCCACTATCTATATATACCTTTCCCATTTCACTCTTTTCTAAACAGAATTTTTAGTTCAACAGCCTTACATGAAAAAATCTCCTTAAATAAATTAAGGAGACACTAGGTAAACATTATATTTTATCCGGAGAAATTCTGTAAATCTGAAATGAGCAATATGTAAAGTTTATTTCTTTTCAGGAAGCTTTTCCAAGTAATCGATTGCCTCTTCCAATGTGCTTACTGGCACGATTTTTATATCTGTGTAGCCTTCTTCCTCCACTTGCTCTTTAATTTCCTTTTCATTGGTATCATCTTCTGTTATATCTTTTGGATAAAAGAATATATCTACATCTGCTTTATGGGCAGCAACTATTTTGTGCTGGATTCCACCAATTTGTCCTACATTTCCCTCTGCATCCATTGTGCCAGTACCAGCAATTTTGTAACCCTTTGTTAAATCCTCTTCCACAATTTGATTATAAACTTCTAAAGAAAACATTAATCCAGCTGAAGGGCCGCCAATATTTTCACTATTAATCGCAACATTGATCGAAGGATTTATTGTCATATTATCTTCAGGTGCAATGCCAATTCCGACTTGTCCTGTTTTTTTATCTAATACAATGACTTCAACGGATGCTTCTTTCTTTTCTTTCCCATGTATAAATTCAAGCTGGACAGTGTCGCCTGCTTGCTTGTCTTTTAAATACGCAATTAATTCATCACTTTTCGTAAATTCTTGGCCATCTACCTTTTGAATAATATCTCCAACTTCTATAATTGACTTTGCTTTGGAATTTTCTAATACTTGTGCAACGAAAATGCCATTATAGTCAAATTGAACTTTTTTTCCTGCTTCATGGAGGCTAGCAATAATCGCATTTTGCTTAGAAGTATCCATCATATGAAGCAATAGCTTATTATACTCTTCGTCACTAAGATTCCCTTTTACCTCTTCCTCTTTTCGTATTTCCGTATGAGGAGCGACTAATCCGTATAAATAAATATATGGATTATTTGCCTTTATCGAATAAACAGTTGTTAAATTGAGGCTTCCTTTTTCTGACTTAGTTCCATCTTCTACCGTCACTTTTGGCGCAAGTGCTTCAATGGAGCCTGGCTGGTTTAAATAATAGGGGGTTGGGATGAATAAGAGAATGATGAGTACCCCAAAAAGTATGGTTAACCACTTTCTTGAAAAGATGCTTTTTCTTGATTTATTCATATTTACATACTCCTTAGGATAATAATTTGCTTCTATAAATATATTTACATACATTAAATGAAAAAAGAATGAATTTCAGCTATTTATTCCATTAAAAAATGGATTTTCTATTTGATTCAATTGTTTTTCTTAATAAAAGGACACCCTTTTCGATTTCCTCTAAAGTTAGTCCACCATATCCCATCACAATTCTTTCCCTGTGTTTCCCTTTTACTAAGCTATATTGTTCAATGGGGTATACCTTCACTCCTGATTGTTCCATTTTATGTATGAATGTTGGACAAAAATCTACTCCTGGTATCTCTACAACTAAATGCATGCCTGCTGATTTACCTATAATGGTAGCGCCTTGAAAATTTTGTTGAATGGCTGAAACCAATCGTTCTCTTTTTTCTTTATAGATTTTTTTCATTTTGCGTACATGTCGATCTAAATATCCTTCCCTGATAAACTGGGCTAATACTAATTGTTCTAGTGAGGATGTATGTCTATCTGAAAACCATTTAATTTGCTCAAAGGAATCGACCAATTCCTCTGGTAAAATAACATATCCAATCCGCAGTCCAGGGGAAAGTATTTTGCTAAAGGTACCCACATAAATCACATGGTTAGGTGCTATACCTTGAATGGACGGAACTGGCGCCCCTTCATAAGTGAATTCACTGTCATAATCATCTTCCACAATATAACAATTCATCCTTTTCGCATATTCTATTAGCTGCAGTCTTCTCTGAATAGATAGGATTCCACCTAATGGAAATTGATGGGAAGGAATTACAAAAACAAAGCTTGGTGATTGTTCTGGCAAACTATTTGGGTTAATTCCATTTTCGTCTACTGGAACAGGAATAATCTTCGCATTATCGAATGTAAAAATATTCCTCATTTCATCTGTTACAGGATCTTCAACTGCAATGCTTTTATTATCTTTTCCAAGCATTTCCGTAATAAGCTTCAACCCTTGAGTAGCACCAGATGTAATGAAAATTTGCTCTGCCCTGCATTGTACCCCTCTTACTCTTTTTAAATAGTCAACAAGTGCTTCCTTCAACTCTTTCATCCCTGCAGCTTCTCCATATCCAAAGACGGATTCCGATGAATGTAGACAAATCTCTTTCGTTATTTGAGCCCATTTCTTCCTAGGAAAATAATCTATTGCTGGATTACCAGCTTTAAAATCAATATATGTCTTTTTTTCATCCTCCGCTTTTTTGGGAGTGTCTTTCCTCTTCGGTCTCTCAACAAACGAAAGAGACGTCCCCAGTGCTACAAAGGTTCCTGCCTTTGGTCTAACCTCCAAATATCCTTCTGCAATTAAACGTTCATACGCTTCTAGAACAATATTTCGGGAAACTCCAATAGAGCCTGCCAATTCTCTCGAAGAAGGTAATTTCTCTCCTTCTTTTAATTGTTTTTCTAATATGCCATTACGAACTTGATCATAAATTTGCTGGGTTAGAGAGATAAATTGAGATCGGTCAATCGTAATAAAAATCATAGGAAATTTCCTCCAATATAGACTAAACTGGTACTATAGAAGTATATAATTTCTGGCTCTATTCTATACCAGTATACCATGATATCATGAAAAAAATGGTCGAAAGGAGTTTTACTATGAAAACGATTGGACTTATTGGTGGTTTGAGCTGGGAATCAACGGCAGATTATTATCGATATATGAATACATTGGTAAAGGAAGAAATGGGAGGATTACACTCATCCAAATGCCTTCTTTATTCTTTTGATTTTGAAGAAATTGTTGCACTGCAAAAAGCTGATCTCTGGGAAAAAGCAACGGAATTAATGGTACACGCTGCAAAAACATTGGAAGCAGGGGGCGCTGATGTTGTTTTAATCTGTACAAATACGATGCACAAGATGGCAAAAGAAGTACAAGCAGCCATATCTATTCCTTTGCTTCATATTGCAGACGCTACAGGAAGCACTGTAAAAGAAGCTGATTTGAAAAAAGTTGGCTTATTAGGAACCATGTTTACAATGGAGCATTCTTTTTATAAAGAGGCACTATTAGAGCAAGAAATAGAAACGATTGTGCCCGAGAAAGAAGATAGAGAAGTTGTTCATCGGATCATATTTGATGAATTATGCAAAGGAATAATTCTTCCTGAATCAAAGGAAATATATTTGCGCATTATCGACAAACTGCTCGCTCAAGGTGCAGAAGGTATTATATTAGGATGCACAGAAATACCGTTACTTATTAAACAAGAAGATTGCTCTATTCCATTATTTGATACTACCTTTTTACATGCTAAAGCCGCTGTTTCCTATGCGCTCAGTAAAGAATTCGCTTTAAATAAAGCTTAGTAAAGTCCTTTCTTTCCTCACTCGAAACGAACCAAAAAAATACCATGTCTTATTAACTAGGGTACCTTTATCCTAGTTTTTTTTACATTTTCTCTAAACGGCTGTAAAACAAACTTAACGTCCTTCCATGATAATAAAGCGAATCAATCATTTGGAGGGAAACAATTTGAACACTAAATCATGGAAAAAAAAGTTATTACCAATCGCCGTAATCTCCTCTTTATCCGTTGCTGGGATAGCAACAGCACTCTTTGGAACAGAGACAGAAGCAAAAAATAACGGAAGCAGTAATGGCAAGCCTAAAAACATTATCTTCCTTATAGGAGATGGAATGGGTGTTTCTTACACTTCTGCGTATCGCTATTTAAAAGATAATCCAGAGACAAAAATAGCAGAAAATACATATTTCGATCCCTACTTGGTTGGTCAGCAAATGACATATCCAGAAGATCCTGCACAAAATGTGACGGATTCTGCATCTGCAGCAACTGCTATGTCAGCTGGTATCAAAACATATAATAATGCCATTGCAGTTGACAATGACGAAACGGAAGTGAAAACTGTCTTGGAAGCTGCAAAGGAAAAGGGAAAATCTACTGGTCTTGTTGCAACATCTGAAATTACACATGCGACGCCAGCTGCTTTTGGATCCCATGATATAAGCCGCAAAAATATGAATGCAATAGCCGATGACTATTTCGATGAAATGATAAATGGAAAGCATAAAGTCGATGTTCTATTAGGCGGCGGAACAGATCTATTTGTTCGTCAGGACAGAGATTTAACGACGGAATTCAAAAAAGCTGGCTACAATTATGTCACCAATCGCGATGATTTACTGAAAAATAAAGATACCCAGCTACTTGGACTATTTGCTGAAGCAGGCATGCCAAAAATGATAGATCGAGACAAAGAAACTCCTTCCTTAGAGGAAATGACGAAAACTGCAATTGAAAGCTTAAATAAAAATAAAAAGGGCTTTTTCCTGATGGTAGAAGGCAGCCAAATTGACTGGGCTGGACATGATAATGATATTGTCGCTGCAATGAGTGAGATGGAAGATTTCGAAAAAGCGTATAAGGCAGCAATCGACTTTGCCAAAAAGGATAAAAACACATTAGTGGTAGCTACTGCTGACCATTCTACAGGAGGATTCTCGATTGCAGCAAACGGCGATTACAACTGGTACGGAGAGCCAATCAAAGCAGCAACAAAGACACCTGACTTTATGGCAGAATTGATTACCAATGGCGCATCTGTTGAATCTACTTTGAAAAAGTATATCAATCTATCCCTAAAGTCAGAAGAAGTTCAATCCGTTCAGAAAGCAGCTGAAACAAAAGATTTAACTAGTATTGACAATGCGATTGAAGATATCTTCAATAAACGGACCAACACGGGATGGACTACAGGTGGTCATACTGGAGAAGACGTTCCTGTTTATGCATATGGACCTTCTAGCAATCTTTTTGCTGGACAAAAGGACAATACAGATCATGCTAAAGTTATTTTTGACCTACTGCAGGCAAAAGTAAAAATCACGGACAATTAAAAAAGGCTATTTTCGTAATGTTTGTTGCTATCGCCCGCAGCCGGAATATCATCTTGCTGATAGGCGGTGGAGATTTCCATCTCTTAAAATTCAGAGATTCTGAAAAAAATAGGCTTCTCTTCGGCTTCTATTTGAAGGGAAGCTTTTCAATTGGGAGGATTCAACCTTGAAACGCTTTTTTATGTATTCATTTGCCTTTCTCTTATTAGCTGGGTGCAACAGCAATAAAGAGACTGAAGTAAATACCATTCAGGAAGTAGAGAAAATAGAAACAAGCATGCAAAATGTTCATGTTATTCCTGTTTCAACAGATGCATATATTCAAAATCCACAAGTTATTGATGATACTTCTCTAATAGCTGTAGGAGATTTCTACCGGGATAGGAAAGGCGAAGCAACATTAAAAGCCCTTGATGAAGAACCGAAGAGCATTCAGATTGATTCGATAAAACTGACAGTCAAAGATGCCAAAATAATCGATTATCGACCTGCATATAGCTTAATTGACTTCTATCATACCTATACACATGATGAGCAATTCATTTTCGTTAAGTTTTTCGTGGAAATCGTAAATCAATCGAACAAACAAAAGAAATTCTCTCCAATTGCTTTTATTCAGACGAATACAGATGAAATGATCACTTGGGAGAAGGATATTTATTTAGAAGATCTCAATGGGGTGTTAAATCCAGGCGAACGAAAGAAAGGTAATATAGGTTTCATTATAGAAAATTCCTCTATCAATGAAATTCAGTTAAGTACAAGTGATGTTTATAATGAGCAAGAAAAACTGATAGATAAAGCTAAAACACTAGACTTCCATTATAAATAATAATAATAACATAGATTAAATACTTCTAAATCGATGAAAGAGAACAAGTACGTCAGGTAACCTTTTTACAGCGAGCTTGCGCTTGTGTGAGCCAGCAAGGTAATCTTGGCGTAAATTTCCTACTAGCATACAATATCATAATGATAGAACCTCTTTGAAAGTCCACTCCATTATCCTGCGTGATAGTCGTTATATTTCATACAATAGGAATTTAGCGATAACCTACTCGTCCCTTTCACTAATTCATGTTTACGAAAATAGCCTTTAATCTATTATTTTTGGAAATGAACATCTTGTTCAATTGCTTTAGAAAGCGTGGAAGCAATCGAAATATCTTCAAATGATAATCCTAATTGGATTGCAGTTGTAGCAATTTCTGGTCGAATACCCGATAGCGTCGTTTTGACCCCAATTAAGCTTAGCCCATTAATAAGTTGAAAGATTTGATGAGCAACCATGGTATCAATAATAATTACACCAGATAGGTCAATAAATAACTGAGATACCTTTTTTTCTGCACATTGTTTGATTGTGTTTTCCAATATTGCAGCAGCACGGGCAGTATCGATATCTCCAACAAGGGGCAAGAGTGCTCTTGTTTTACTCAAGGAAATAACTGGAGAACTTAGCTCATTAATCATTTCTTGCTGTGCTTCAAGCTGTCGGTTCGAATAATGATGATGCTCCTCTGTATATTTTAAAATTATCTTATCTAGAACTTTCATAACAGAATGATTCCATCCAATTACTCGCTTATGACTAACATCATGTTCTGTAGCATATTCTTCAATTAGCTGAAAATATTGTTCTCTCGTACGAATAAATTCCCGAATAATAAAATGGATTGGCGTATCTAAATGTGCTTGATCTGTTGCAATTTCAAAAATCCATTCCTCTATATCTTCAAGAAATAGTTGCTTTTCCTTAATAAAAATGCCAGCGAGTCTGTAATGAAAATCATTATTTTGTTTTTTCATGATTTCAATTACATGTGGGTCAGATGTTGCATAGACACCTTTCGGATCATTTTTTGTTAGATTGTTATACCACTCTTCTGTTAATCTATCCGTATTATCGATAAAATATTGGTAAACTCCTTCATTATAGTGCAACTACTTCCCCACCTCTAAAATTTGTTAGTTTTAAACACGCCTAGAATTTTCATATTCTTTAATTAAAAGTTTAATAAGATTAGGGGAAATATGCAATTTTTTTATTTTTTAAGCAGTAACCAAACGAATCATATTTCCCGAAGGATCATATGTGTATAAATTATCCTTATCCTTTGTGAGAGTTGCTCCAAGCTCTGTCAATCTTTGTGTCAATTCTTCAAGCTTTTCCTCACTAGGTATCTGTAAATCATAATAAGCTAAACCAACATGATTTTTCTTTGGAACAGGTGCACCAATACCGTTCCAGACATTTAAACCGATGTGATGGTGATAGCGGCCAGTGGAAAGAAAAAATGCCTGAGATCCATATTTTTGAACGACATCAAAGCCCAATCCTTTTACATAAAAATCAACTGTTTCTTCTAATTCTGCAACATGTAAGTGAATATGACCAAGAATAGTTCCATCAGGAAGACCATTCCATTTGCTATTACTAGAAGCTGCAAGCACTCCTTTTGTGTCCATATAGGCCGTATCCATTCTTACAAAGTTGCCATCCCATTGCCAATCTGCTGGATTTTTATCGCAATATATTTCAATTCCGTTTCCATCCGGATCAGCTAAATAGATTGCTTCACTGACATAATGATCAGAGGCACCTTGTAATGGATATCCTGTTTCTAGCAAATGCTTAAATACATTTCCAAGCTGCTCTCTGGAAGGGACTAATATTGCTAAATGATAAAGTCCTGTTGTCCGCATTTTCTTGGGCTCGACTTGATCTAATTCCTCGATAAATAAAAATGCTTCCCCTGTTCCTGCACGTAATGCTGCTTGTTTCTTCTCTTTGCTTGCAATCGAAAGACCAATCACATTTTGGTAAAATAATAGTGACTCTTCTAAATCAGCTACCTTTAACTTGACACTTTTTGCATAGATATTTGGGGTTCTGTGAAATGTCATTTCTTTCTCCTCCTAACCATCTTTCGTACTTACTTTATGTAAGTAATTTTATTTTAATAATAAACGATTGTAAAGTAATCTAATTACAATTCATAATATTTTTACTTAAAATAATATTTATTGTATAATTATTGGAAGGGGGGATATTAAAATGAACCAAATGACAATTTGTCCAAGGTTTGAAAAAGCAATGAGTATTTTAAGCCAACGCTGGACTGGTTTAATTATTTATCAGCTATTGAATGGTCCTCAACGTTTCTGTACTATGGAATCCTCCATTGGAATAAGCGGAAGACTTTTATCGGAGAGATTAAAGGATTTAGAGCAAGCTGGAATTGTAGCAAGAGTGGTATATCCTGAAACTCCTGTTAGAATTGAATATTCTTTAACAGAAAAAGGGCGTTCATTAGAGCCAATTATGAAAGAAATTGAAAATTGGTCCCATTCTTGGCTAGAAGTGTAAATCTAATATAAGGATATCTCTGCAAAACCTTATGGTTTCATGCGAAGATATCCTATTTATCTAATAATAGCTTTTTAATCCTCATCTTTAATGTCTAAATCTTCTGGAATCGGCTCACTCCATACTTCTTCCACAAACTTTTTATATTTCTCTACTTGCTTAAAATGTGTATTAAATTGCTCTCTGTTGATAAGATAATCGTTTCCATCAAAAATTGCTCTAATTTGATTTTGTAAAATCAGATTTTTTACCTTTATTTCTGATACAGCAAGCAATTCTGCAGTTTCCTTCACTGATAAATACATTGATTCACCTCTTTTTATTCAATAGCCTTTTTTTCTTTACACGGATTCCATTTAAAATTAACTCTTTCTTTATATTGTCTTCATTAATCAACTGTATAGTTAAGTTATCGGTACAATCAAAGGAGGATGCATAAATGAGTTTCGTACTAAACAGCCTATTTTTAGTAATGATCTTTTGTTGTTTCTCTTTCATATTTTATCAGTCTTTCTTCGCAAAAACTAGAAAAGTAACTGCTCCACGTTCAACATCTCTTCCATTAGAAAAGCATTCCTGTGATAGCGAAAAGACAAGGGTATTCTCTAAAGATATTAAACTTTACGCAGAATAGCTCTCCCACATAAGAGAATGAATTCATTCTACAAAATCCCAGTTACAAAATACAGATACTTTTGCAAAAAGAAAGATCATCCTTTCTTTTACATCGATACGGATGATCTTGATTCCTCTTATTGCTGAATATCTGTTTCACCCTTTTGAAAATGGAATAGCCACTCTTCCAAAGCAAAGACAGTCATTGGCCTCGCATAATAATATCCTTGGATAATTGGCCATTCATTTATAGAAGCTAAATAGTTAATCTGTTCTTCTCTTTCTACCCCTTCTATTACAATGCTCAAATGCAAGGAACTTCCGAGAGCTATGATTGCTTTAATAATTTCTCCGTCTTTTTGGGACTCCGGAACCCCATCAATAAAGGATTTATCAATTTTCAAGGTGTTTACAGGAATTCTTTTCAAATAAGATAAAGAGGAAACCCCTGTTCCGAAATCATCCAGTGTTACTGTAAAGCCAACATTTCTAAAAGCCTGAACAGATTGAATTGCCCCTTCAATATTACCAACTGCACTTGTTTCTGTTATTTCTAACTCAATCAAATGGGGCATTAACTTGTATTTCTCTACATTAGTGGTTAAGCTTGTCATTAGCCTTGGTGAGGTTACATAGGAGCCAGGTATATTAATAGCTACTGGTATATATCTATCTTGCTGTTGCCATACATCTATTTGTTTAGATACCTCTTCAATAATCCAATCTGTGACATCATACATTTTATCAGATGCTTCTAAAATCGGGATAAACACATCTGGCGACAACTCTCCATACAAAGGATGCTTCCATCTTAATAAAGCTTCTAATCCAGCGACTTCCCTTGACTTTAGAAATACTTTAGGCTGATAAACTAAATATAAATGCTTTTCTAATAGGGCATCCTCTATCTCATTCACAAGATGTTTAGCAAAAGTCTGTTTATGTTTTTCTGGATCATACATGATGATTTCATTTTCAAAGCGAATGGAATAATGTGTTAAAATAGCGACAGCATTTTCATATAGCTGCTTGGAAGTTGCTTTTTTCTCATTGACTGATATTGCAATTGCTGTCTCTACTTTGATGATTCGATCATCAATAGTTACCGGATTAGATAAAATAGCAGTTAATTGATTTAATTCCAACATTAATTTATCTAAGGCTTCATTAGTTGTACTGACAATCGCAAAACGATTTCCCTCTATTCGGAACAATTCTACATTCGTTTGTATTAGTTTCGTACATAATTCTTCGATATAACCTATAATTTTATCTCCAAAGTAATAACCATACTTACCATTCCATTTATTTAAGTCATGTATATGAAGGATTGCCAGACCACTAAAATAAGTGGAGGATTCGATCAACTTTTCGAACTGTCTTCGGTTTGGAAGCTTTGTTAATGCATCAAAGTAATTTAAGCGATAATCAACATAGCGATCCAATAGGCTAGACAAAATAGAGAATAATAAAATAACAAAGATACCGATTGTTACACCAATAATAATTGCTTTTATACTAACATGGTGTGAGTGCGTATGGGTAAGTTCCATTTCTGTATCTACATAATATCGAATGGCATACATCCCTGCATAATGCATACTTGATATCGCTCCCCCCATCAAAAGGGAGGTAACAATTTTCACGATAAAATTATTCATATATCTTTGTAGCTTCATAAAGATAAACAGCGAAAAAAAAGAAGCTATTATAGCGATGAAAATGGATAAAATAAAATAGCCTAAATGGTAGGCATAATCAGCCTCTGACTTCATTGCTTTCATTCCAATATAATGCATGCTACTTATGCCCATCCCCATAAAGATTCCAGCAAATGCAATCCATTTACTAGAATTCTTTGCCTTACTAGATATACTGAAAGCCAAAAATGTAGCTAATATAGCTGGCACTACGGAAAGAACCGTTAATGGTATATTGAAAGTCATATCAATCGGAAGCTTAACCGCGCTCATCCCAATAAAATGCATAGACCAAATTCCGAAGCCCATCGTAATCGCCGCTAAACCTAACCATATATAGCGATGAAAAAAACTATGATAAACGATCCGTTCATTCATAGAAAGGGACGTATAAGAAGCTAAACATGCAATTAATACAGATAAAGCAATGATAGGAACTGAATATTCAACCTGTATATATGTTACTTGATCGACACTTGGCAATGTAAAAATAGTAATTTCTCCTCTATAAATACGTCTATGAGGGATATCATTCTTGAATTAGCAGCTGTTCCCATTTACGTATTTTACAAATTTAAAACGACTTTTATCCTAAGTCTTTTTACTTATATACTTGAATATAAAGGATAAATCTATTTTAGACAATGGTTTCATTTTGGTATTATATTACATGGAAAACATAAACAAATATAAAAAATGTTAACCCATGCTATAAATTTTTTCTACCAATACATAGACTTATATATTATAAACTTGTCCTTATCCTTTTTATTCCCTACTTTTACCTCCCCCTCTTTTTCAAAGAATGGATGGCTCTCCATAAAAATTTGATATTCATTTGAGGGGTAATAGAGAATGACTTTCACCAGGCGACTGTTTTCTTCTAGCGAATACATTATATTACTGACAATCTTTTGAAAGAGAGGCAGAGAAAAAGGATTAAAAAAATAAAAATAATTATCTTGTGGCTGTATTGAATAATCCTCTGCTTTCCCTAACAGAAAGCATATCTTCTCTTTCCTACTCTTCCTGTTTTTTGAATAGTGTTCTATATTTACTAAAGCATCTTGATAATATTCTTCATTCATTTCTATTCCAGTTACAGTAGATTGAAATAAATAATGAATAAAAAAGTTCAATCGACCTTTCCCACATCCAAAATCGACTATATGATCAGTCTCATGAAGGGGAAATTCTTGAAACAGCTGTTCTAAATGCTCGTATGGAGTAGGTTCATACCGATGATAATGGTATGATTTATTGAATCCTAATTGTATTTTTTCGGTTTCGATATGTAGTAATTTATCGTAGTTCACTTGAAACACCTTTCTTTTTTATTTCTGAATACCTCCGAGTAGATCAAAGTATAAATTTTTACTTTAGCTTATCTATTTTTTCTTCTCACGATATTCGTTTGGGGAGATGCCAACTATTTTTTTAAATACTTTGCGAAAATATTTATCGTCTTGATAGCCGATCAAATTTGCAATATCATACACCTTTAGATTACTATTTTCCAATAATTCTTGTGCTTTTTGTATGCGTATGGATACTAAATACTCAGAAATATTTATATGATACTCCTGTTTAAATTTTCTCGATATATATTCTCTGCTTATGTAGAAACGCTCTGAAATTTCCTGAAGTTTAATCTCTCGATGAAAATTCGCTTTTATGTACTTTTCAATTTCTTGGATAATATTTTTTGATGTTCTTGTATTTTGTCTTTTTACTCGTCTAAGAAACAATGCAATTTCTCTTTTCTTCCTGTCTTTATATGCTTCTAACTGAAATACATCTTCTTTATCAATAAATGACTGAATTCTCTCCTCTAAATCTGTAGGTAGGCTAAAGGGAATATTAAATTCTTTGTACCATCTAGCACTTAGCATCTGATATTCATTTTCCAAATGGAAAAGCTGCCTGAGGCATAATTGCTTTTTTTGAATGAAATCTGTTTGAATTTGTCCAATAAGTGAATGAAAAGCATCCATTTCACCTGTTTGTATGGCAATTTTAATAGAACTACCATAATCCATTAAACTTTTAATCTCTATTTCATCATTATTTATCACAATTTTTTCTTGGTTATTTCTTAAAACATTTCTATTCATTATCATAGACTTAGCATGTTGATAAGAAAGACTCAACTGTACTGCAGAGTTTACTTCGATCCCTATTGCAATCGTACAAGTCAAACCTAATAATTGCTGAATATTAATTTGTATTTCCTTAGCTATGATAAGTGATTCTTTTTTATTTTTTTTTAAAAGAAGGACAATTTCCCCTTTACTTGTTATATATCTGAATGCAATTCCACCACTTTTTTTGCTGAGTTGCTCATTTATTATATTTAATAGCGTAAAAAAGGTAATATCTTTATCTCCACCAAATTGCTCAACGGCTATATTACTTACTTGTAGAAGCCCAATTGTATATGCCGCTGCCTTTGTTAAACGAAATTCTTCCCACACAAATTTGTCCACTGGAACATTGTTAATAATCTGCGTTAACTTTTGGTCTCGATATGCCGGCTTCATTTTATTAATAAGCTGGTTTTTACTACGTTTATTTATTCTTTCCTTCTCCTCCTCTTTCCACTCTTTCACTACCCTTATCAATGTATCATTCAACATTTCAGGATCGATTGGTTTCAACAAATAGTCTGAGCTACCATAATGCATCGCTTTTCGCATATAATGATAATCATCATAACCGGTAACAACAATGGTTTTCCCTTCACAGTAATGCTCATCCATCCATTTTAAAAGCTGAGTTCCATCCAATTTCGGCATTTTCATGTCAGAGAATATTATTTCAGGATTTAATGATCGAATGATTTGAATGGCATCTTCTCCATTACTTGCTTCGTAAATTTCCGTAATCTCATTTCCTTCCCAGTCAGCAAGAAGCTTAATTCCTTCTCGTACATGCTTTTCATCATCAACGATTAGTGCCCTCATATCCTCCCACTCCCTCTTGTAAAGATACTGGAATACGAACCATTACTGTAAACTCTTTATTCTCCACACTTTCCATTACTAAGGTCGCTTGTTCCCCATAGTAAAGCTGCAAGCGATCGTAAATATTTTTTAGACCAATTGAGTCTTGTTCTTTTCCCTCCTTCATCGTTTCTTTTCGATACAATCCTTTACGAATGACCTCCAATTTTTCTTTTTTTACACCTCTTCCATTATCCTGAACACTAAATATTAATTGCCCCTCCTTTATATAAGAACAGATGGATATTGTTGCATCCTCCATCGTATCGCTAAATCCATGTTTAAAGCAGTTTTCAACGATTGGTTGGAGAATCATTTTTGGAACGAATATTTCTTTCGTATCCGGTGAAATGTTCATCGTTATGTTCAGCTCTTCTTCAAATCTTTGTTTCTGCAGACCAAGGTATGATTTAGTGTGCTTTATTTCTTGAGAGAATAGGACCATTTCTTCTCTCATATTCATACTGTATCGCATCATATCCGATAGAGAAGTCAATAGTGAATAAACAGGAATTGCCTTCATCTTTAGTGCAAGTGTGCCAATAGACTGAAAGCTATTGTATAAAAAATGCGGATTTATCTGTGATTGTAATACTTTCAGTTGAGCTGATTTATTTTCCAATTGTAATTTATATTCTTGGTCTATTAACCTATTGATTTGTAAAACCATCGATTTAAACCGTCTACCAAGCATGCCAATTTCATCATTTCCTCTGATTTCAAAATCAGTCTCAAAAATGCCTTGCTCCACCTTTTTCATATTATCGATTAAAACCTTAATGGGAGCTGTGATTTTAAAGGAGATGATTATCGTTATGATTAAAACAATGATTAAAGCTACTAAGGCAATAATCGTATTCATATATGCCGTTTCCTTTGCGCTTTTGTAAAGACTGGAGTAAGGAATGCTTTTTATCATATACCAACTATTATCTTGAACAGCAATATTTTCATAAAAGATTACTCCTGAAAAATCCTTTCTATCCCAATTCATGCTATTTTGATGAGGATTATTCTGTACTGCATAAACCCATTCATCCTGACTTTTCTCCCCTATTAAAGCCTTATTAGAAGAGTAAATAATCGTTCCGTTCTCATTTATAATGGAAAGATTTTCATTATCCTTATATAGCCTATTCACAATTCCATTTATTTTTGAAAGATTTATATCAATAGACATAAACCCTAGAATATCGTTAGATGGCACATTTCTAATTTTGTTATGAAAAGATAGGACAGTTGATTTCTCTGAGTTAGGGATAATGGACAATCCATTATAACTATATATCGTATGTGGTGGTTCTATTAATGAATAGTTTGTTTTATCCTGCTCTAATTTACGATAATAAGGATGCAAATAGATTGTTTGATTTTTCCCTCTTCCACTTATTCGAGAGTGATAATTTGTAAAAGAGTCTCTTCCTTTATTAATATATAAATGCATCTGTTCAATCTCAGAACGAGAATTATATACATATGCTAATACACGACGTACCTCCTCCATATTATCTTTGTTATTCTCTCCGACCCCTTGAGTCAACACATTCATGAAAGGAGTATAACGATATAACACAGTGGATATTAATGCAATATCCTCTAAGTAAGTAGTTAGTTCTTCCCTTCCTTTTACCATTAACTCTGTGTTATAAGAAAGGGACTCTTTGTTAATATTCTTTATCGTCTGATAATAAGTAAGGAGTATGCCGGTACCAAAAGGAAGAATAGTAGCAAGAAGTAAGAAAATCATCAGTTTTTTCCGTATACCCCATTTCATTTATGATCGAGAAATTTCAAACAACTTCATCGTTCCAATACACAGCACTAAAAGAAGTCATTCTATAAATTCTCTTCCCCCTCTCAAAATTGTATCCATATAAAAATAATACATAAGGATTGGTCAATATATTACACCTTACTCGTCAATGTAAACGGTTACTTGTTTTATTAATCTCATTATATTATAAATACAGGAGGTGCAGAAAGTGAATAATCAAAATAATGTAGAAAAAATAATCCCCCCCCTTGTTCAACAGTCAAATGTGAGCAGAAAACATTCACTCTCTACAAAGAGAAAGAAAAAATGGAAGGAAGTAGGGTTGTTTTCCCTTTTTGTAGGTCCAGTCTTTATTGCGTTTACAATAGTTGTTCTCGTTCCATTCTTTTCTGGTATTTATTACTCATTTACTGATTGGAATGGAATTACAGGAGAAATCAAATGGGTAGGATTGGAAAACTTTCAGTACATATTCACAGAAGATACTCAGTTTCTCCAATCTTTCAAACTCACTGCTCTGTATACCATTGTGGCAATTATTTTGACAAACACAATTGGCTTTGGTCTAGCCTTGCTTGTAACGCAAAAACTAAAATCTAGTAATTTATTACGTACGGTGTTTTTTATGCCTAATCTACTTGGCGGCCTCTTACTCGGATTTATCTGGCAATTTATATTCATTAGAGGGTTTGCCTCTATTGGGGAACTAACTGGAATTCCACTATTTGAGCTCGCTTGGTTAGGAGATAAAAATACTGCCTTTTGGGGAATTGTAATTGTCAGCGTATGGCAGGGTGCAGGATATATTATGCTCATTTATATTGCAGCCTTACAAAATATTCCGAAAGAACTAATCGAAGCAGCAAAAATCGATGGAGCGAACCATTTTCAAGTCTTACGAAATATTAAAATCCCGCTCGTAGCACCGGCAGTCACCATCTGTTTATTCTTAACAACTGCATCTTCATTTAAAATATTTGATGCGAATCTTTCCTTAACAAATGGAGGGCCGTTTAAATCAACAGAAATGTTAGCGCTTAATATTTATACAGAGGCATTTGTAAATAATCGCTACGGAATCGGGGAAGCAAAAGCACTTATCTTCTTTATTGTCGTAGCAACCATCTCCATTATACAGGTTATGATTACAAAGAAAAAAGAGGTGGAATCTTGATGGAGAATAAATACACTAGCAAAACTTTATTGGTGGAAATCTTCGGTATAATATTAGGCTTGCTATTTTTAATTCCATTTTATTATGTTATTTCGAATTCACTAAAATCTTTTGCCGAAATATTAACCAATACATCTGCATTACCAAGTTCACTTCATTTTGAAAATTATCTAAATGCTTTTGAAAAGTTAAATTTTCTTAAAGTATTTAGCAACTCTCTTCTTGTAACTATTGCAAGCAATCTTGTATTAGTAGTGTTCTGTTCGATGGCCGCTTACATGCTTGTCAGAACAAAAAAGAAAATAAGTAATATCATCTTTATGGCCTTTGTTGCCGCAATGATTATTCCTTTCCAATCGATTATGATTCCACTTATTAAAACAGCATCTAGCTTACACTTACTTAACAGTATTTGGGGTCTAGTGTTCATGTATCTAGGATTTGGGTCTGGGATGACAATCTTTTTATACCATGGTTTTATTAAAGGAATTCCAGTGGAATTAGAAGAAGCGGCTATTATAGATGGTTGCTCCCGATTTGGAGTTTTTTGGAGGATTGTTTTTCCATTATTAAAGCCCATTACGGTAACAATCATTATCTTAAATAGCTTATGGATATGGAATGACTATTTATTACCATCACTAGTATTACAAAATCCAGAATTGCGGACGATTCCACTTGCTACATTCTTTTTCTTTGGTCAATATACTAAACAATGGGATCTTGCATTAGCTGCACTTATGATAGGAATCATCCCATTATTAATTTTCTTCTTTTCTATGCAAAAACACATTATCCAAGGAATTACTAGCGGGTCTATTAAATAAGGAACAAAGAGGTTGTCTTCATTAATAATTTTTTTATTATAAAACTGCCTCTTCCATATAAATACGATATTTTCTATAAACAGGAGGAAATCACATGAAGTTCAAAAAAATGAAAAGGTATTCCCTACTAACTGGTATCTTAACTGCTTCCCTTCTTTTTGCAAGTGCTTGTTCCAATGAAGGGGCTTCAAGTAATAATGAATCTAGTAAAGATGATAAAGTTGTCGTTGACTTATTTAATGGGAAAGTAGAAATAGCTGATCAATTAAAAGCACTAACAGACCAATATACAAAAGAACATCCAAATGTAACATTTAATATTGAAACAGTCGGTGGAGGTGCAGATGGGACAGCAGCCTTAAAGGCGAAATTCGCGTCTAATACTGCTCCTGATATTTTTGGAAATGGTGGATATCAAGAGGCGGTGACTTGGCTAGATAAATTAGAAGATTTGTCGGATCAGCCATGGGTAGATGACGCTTATGAAAGTGCGTTAGTGCCAATGACGGTTGATGGAAAAATCTATGGCCAGCCTGTGAATCTAGAGGGATACGGTTTTGCCTACAATAAAGAGTTATTTAAAAAAGCAGGAATTACCGAATTACCAACTACTTTTTCTGAGTTAGAAACTGCTGCAGAAAAATTAAAAGCTGCTGGCATTACTCCTTTTTCAATTGGGTATGGAGAATGGTGGGTATTAGCTAATCATGGACTGAATGTACCCTTTGCTTATCAAGATGATGCAGATGCATTTATCAAAGGATTAAATGATGGCTCTACAAAAATCGCAGGCAATGAGCACTTTAATAATTTTTTTGATTTACTAGATTTAACTATAGACTACGGTAATAAAAACCCGTTAACAACAGACTATAATACACAAGTAACTTTGTTTGCAACTGGTGAAACAGCAATGATTCAACAAGGTAACTGGATTCAACCAATGATAGATAAAATTACTCCTAACTTAGAAGTAGGTTTTATTCCAATGCCATTAAGTGATGATGAAGCAAAATCAGATAAGCTAATGGTTGATGTACCTACAAACTGGGTCGTTCATAAAGATGCCCCTGAAAAAGACAAAGAAGCAGCATTAGATTTCTTAAACTGGATGGTAACTTCCGATTTTGCAAAAGAATCAATTGTAAAAGATTTCAAATATGTTCCAGCATTTGAATCAATCCAAGCAACCGCAGATGACATTGGTCCATTAGGGGCTGAAATCCAAAAGTATTCACAAGAAGGAAAAACCTATACATGGCAGTTTATGAAATATCCTGATGGTGCTGGTCAAGAGTTTGGAGCTAGTCTTCAAGCATATGTAGGAAATCAAAAATCACGTGAGGAAACAATGAAAGCATTAGATGATACGTGGGAAAAACTTAAAAAATAGACTAATAAGAGAGAAATACTAAACACTATCGTAAGTTATTCCATTCCAGTTAATCTTAACAATTTATTTATAATTTATTGATAGTTTCGTCATATATTATTCATAATATATGGGTATGATAATTATATAGTCATTAATAGCTTTTTCAAGTCCCCCCTTGAAATTGATAGATTTAAGGAGTGCCTAATAGCACTCCTCCTTTTTTGCATATAAATTCTCCGCCAAAATAAAAAAAGACTCTTCATAATAAAGAGTCTTGCATATTAAGATAAAAAGTAATAGTAAATTAGTTCAATATTTTTATTTTCACAGTTTTGCGTCCCCAAGCCTTTGCTTTTTTGGTTGAAGGCATTAAAACATCTATTTTATGTCCCTTAATAGCCCCACCAGTATCTCCTGCAATGGCTTCTCCATATCCTTCTACCCAAACTTTCGAACCTAATGGGATGACAGATGGATCGACTGCAATTAACTTCATATTCTTATTCTTTTTTATATTATATCCAAGTGCTGTATAATCAGATTTTGTATCTTCATGACTATAAGCAGTAGCCGTTACATAAATAACATCTTTATTACTAGAAGACTTGCTAGTCGATTTACTAGAAGATGCTTTACTTGATACACTTGCCACTTTACTTGTTGAAGCTGCCTTCCCTGCATTATTCTTCTTTGCTTCTTTTTGTTCTTGCTTTAATGCAGACTCTGCTTCATTAATTTGTGCAAGCACGGCATTTTTTTCGCTTTCAGCTAGTTCCACTTCTTTTGAAACTGCCGCAAACTTTTTCTGCACAGCTGAAAGTGCTTCTTGTCTCTTAGCTAGATTTTGTTGCAGATCATTTTGAGAAGCAGCTAGTTGATCATATTGGCCTGTTAGTTCTTCTTCTTTTTGATCAATTGCTAGTTTCTCTTCTTCAATTTTTTCAAGATCTGCTTGCTGCTGCTCTAATATATCTTTATCACCATCAAAAATAAGCGAAATAGCTGTTGCTCTACTAATAAAGTCAGCGAAGTCCTTTGCATTCAATAGTACTTCTAAAACGACGTTCGTTTGGTCTGTATTCTGCAAGGATACTAGACGCTCTTTCATAACGTCTTTACGTGCTAGTACTTTATCTTCTAAAACAACAATCTCTTCTTTCTTTTTCTCTATCTGTTGTTTCGTTTCTTCAATTTTTGCTTGCAGATTCGCTATTTTTTCTTTATTTTGCTGCATTACTGTTTCAACGGCTTTTAAGTCTTCTTGAACAGTTTCCAACTCTTTTAAAGTTTTTTGCTTTTCTGCTTCTTTTTCGTTAATCAATTGCTCATTTTGGTTCAATTGATTTTTCGCTTTGTTAAGTGTTTCTTGACTCGTTTCTGCTTGTACCATAATCGCTGATGCCAAAAAGATGACACTGCTTAGCGAAATGGCCATTAGTTTTTTTAAGGAACGCATCTAAAAACCCCTTTCTCTATTGTTATAACACATGAAAGAGGTTTCTAAATTACAATTCTATTAAAATAGTAAGTCATTCTTTTTAAAATTAGTTTACAAGCAAGCTAGTAATTTTCGAATATTCTCTAGCATTCCGTAGGGCTAGAAGGGAATATTACAGTTTGTTACCTTTGTAATATTTCTGTCAATTACTAATATTTATCTTTTTCTAAAATGGATTATATATCCTGTATCAGCCTTATCATATCCACACACTGGATTCCATTTTCATAGATTTCTTCCTCATAGTTTATGAGAAAAAAATCTTTATCTATTCGATTGAATCGAAACCCACATTTTTGATAGAGTGCAAGTTGACCAATACTACTATTGCCAGTACCTACTTCTATCACTTTATATCCTAGCTTTTTCGCTTCCTTCACCGCATGCATCACTAATTTTTTCCCTAATCCTTTTCCTTGATAGATTTCAACAACCGCTAGATTTATTAACTCGATTGATTCTTCCTTTATAGGTAACAACACATAGACACCAATCCATTGATTCTTTTCTTCCGCAATATAACATATACCCGTTTTAAGATATTCCTTTACTAGACGTTCAGATGGATCTGCTGTTAATAATAATTCAATGGGAGGACTTTCCTCTTGTTCTAACTTTCGAATAATCATGAATTCATTCCCGCCTTCTTTGGACAATGCATCATCGCTTCTGCCTCTTCCCAAGTAACGGTATATCCAGCTCCTTTTGCACAAAAAATGGAGGAGGATGTATATTCCGGATCAGCATTTTTATCATAGCCTAGCCTGTCGATCACATCCTCTTCGTTATGACAAGGATAATAACCTGCAAATGTTAAGGAAAGCTGCCCTTTTCCTTGTGTGAATGATGCAAGTGTCGTACTATATTCCATAAAGGTAGCAACAGGAACCTTACCTGTGAGAACTGCTTTCTCGTCTATAGTTTCAGGCGTATTAAATTCCCCATATGCCATTTGTATATCAGACAAAACCCTGCCCATTTGTTCTATATCTACTTTTATTTTAAAGGAATAATACGGTTCTAATAAGCGGTTACGTACTTTTTCTAAACCTTGGCGTAATGCTCGAAAGGTAGCTTCTCTGAAATCTCCGCCATGTGTATGTTTATTATGCGCTCTTCCCGTTAACAGAGTGACTTTTATATCCGTTAACGGAGATCCTGTTAAAATCCCATGATGCTCCCTCTCAAAGAGATGCTGGCAAATGAGATTTTGAATAGCAATAGACAAATCATCTGTATGACAATTGCTCTCAAATACAATCCCGCAATTCCTTTTACCTGGCTCTAATTGAAGATGTACTTCCGCATAATGGCGCAATGGCTCAAAGTGTCCATAACCTATAGCGTCTGTCTCAATCGTTTCTTTATACAAAATTTCCGGCCGGTCAAACTGAACCTGTAAAGCAAATCTTTCAAATATGATTTCCTGAAGAACCTCTAGCTGTATTTTCCCCATAACATGTAAATGGATGTCTTGCAGCTTTTCTTCCCATGTCACATGAAGGGAAGGATCCTCTGCTTCTAATAGTTTAAAAAATGTAAGGGCATCCTTTTTATTCATCCTTGGTTCTAAAACTACCCTAGAACGAAGAGTTGGCACTAATTCATACTCTGCTTTCTCCAGAAGTTCTCCGACTCCATCGCCTACAGCTGCATTTGTAAGGCCTGTTACAGCAAAAAGCTCTCCAGCATTGACTTCATTTACTTGCTGAAATTGAGTCCCATTATATTTACGTATTTGTGTGACTTTCTCCATGTCACCATTTCCATACATAAGCTCCTCTCTCACACACAACGTTCCACTTTTCGCTTTCATAAAGGTAATCCTCGTTCCAGAATCATCATAGCGAATTTTATAAACCCTTCCTGAAAACGGCTCATCCTTTTTGTACAATGTTGTCGTCAAATGATCAAAACAATGGAAAAATTCCTTTACCCCGATATCTTGTAAGGCAGATCCATAGCCACAAGGATAAAGACGAGAAGAACGAATCATTTCCTGCATTTTGTCGATCCAAAGTGTTGGTTGATAGCCTTTATCCATATAGTAATCAAGAAGCTCTTCGTCTCGTTCAGCCATAAATTCAATAAGCTCTTCGGACATATTACTGCCATCAAATGAGGATATATCACATACCTCGTTCGTAAATTGTGAACGTATTTCTGTGAGAACACGCTCTACATCCGCTCCAGTTCGGTCCACTTTATTGATAAAGAAAAACGTCGGAATCTGATGTATTTTTAAAAGACTCCAAACTGTTTCCGTATGGCCCTCGATGCCCTCTACTGCACTAATAATGACAATCGCAAAATCCATTACTTGAATCGCTCTTTCCATTTCTGGAGAGAAATCAACATGTCCTGGGGTATCGATTAAATAATACGTTGAATTTCCATGTTCAATCATGCCTTGGTCAGCAAAAACGGTGATACCTCGTTGTTTTTCAATTAGATGACTATCTAAAAATGCACTTTGATGATCCACACGCCCTCGTTTTTTTATACTATTTGTGTGATAAAGAAGCTGTTCGGAAAAAGTAGTTTTTCCTGCATCGACATGTGCTAATATTCCAATCGTTTTATTCATTTTGCAAGCGACTCCTATTCTAAATCTATGGCTCCATTAAATGAAGTAAGTTATATCTTATAATGACTTTACAAGCGTATCATTTTAAAAAAATGGACTCTAGCTTACCTATCATCTTTTTCTGCAAATTAATAATTTATCCACCAGACATGCTATTGCTATCCCAGATAAATAGCGGACTAGATCAACGACAAGGAATCCCCTTCCTAATATCAACGCACCCATTGTCGAATTTCTGAGCTCATTTATCCAATCTGCTTGATATAATTGACTGAATTCTATTCCAAAACAAAATAGGATACTACCTACCATAGCAAGCAGGATTTTTTTCCCCCCAAGAAGAAAACGAAAGCCAAAATAAATCATCATTGACCACAACATGTCTCCTGCATGTTGACTAATAAAGTCCGGAAGTAGATTACTAAATCGTCTGGAGAAAAGTCCTAATGCCACCATAAAAAAGGCAGCAACTAGGTAATTTGTTCTCTCCATGCTTTTCAATTTCTCATTTGATTGTTTCATTTTTCACTCACTATGTTTAGATTTTTATGAATATCTTTATTATAATTATTCCCTATAAGGCTTTCCATATTTTCGTTTTCAAATATGTAGACAAAATGAAAGAGACCATTACACAACTGGTCTCTTTTCATCTTCATTACGTTAGGATTTTTCCGTCTATTAGCTTGGGGACTTACCCCAAGAACAAATCTAGAATATTAGAACCTTTTGATGTTTGTTTATTATAGAACTCTGAATACCCACATTTTTTGCAAAAAACAACAGTAAATGTATTATGCTGAATATCCATTAGCTTGGATAAGCCTGTTCCTGTCATTGCTACATCTTTTGTACCTACTTCCGTTCCACCGCATTTCACACAGCCTTTACTTTCCATATTCAACCACTCCTTATTCTTAAATATATAACCTTACGTTGAAAACCTCGGCAAATCCCATAATACTTCTTTAATTTGTTATCTTCCTATATCTTTACGTATGAAAATGGTTTAAGTTTCACTTTCGTTATCCTATATAACGATTAATAATCTTCAAAAGCTTGTCTTTATTTTCTGGAGAATCATTTTCGCTTAATCTTGCGGCTGCAATGATGGGCATCCATTCTAATATCGCCTCTTTTGTATCCCCGGTCTTGCTACAATAGATATTCAAATATAAATCAGCTAGTTCCTGATGATTTTCCAAATAGAGGAGATAGGTTCTACATATATCTGCCCGAACATCTCCTGCTCCAGCATCTACCCAATCGATTATCCATACTTTGTCATCTGCTTGCACGAGATTAAAAAGGTGATAGTCCCCATGGCAGAGTCTGGTCTCATTCGGCATTAACTTTAACTTAGCTAAAATCAGTGATTTTGTTTCAACCTCTAAAATATGCGAGCCTTCAATTTGTCTACGCCACTTTGCCGTGATTGGTTGTAGATCGTTTCCTTCATGATGATGAATTTGTTGTTGGATATCGATAGACTTGCTCATATAATATTCAGCCATCTCAAGATTCTCAAACAAGAGATCTCCTAACGTTTTTCCTTTTATGTATTCCATTATTAAAACTTGATTGTTGTTCACTTTCGTTATTTCTATCACTTTTGGAACAGGTAAACCACAAGAATGAGCAAACCTTTGTTTCGCTGCTTCCATTGCCGATTCCGTTGGTGGAAGATAGTCTTTATATATTTTGAAAATTTTATGATCATTTAAGTAAATCTTTGCTGTATTTCCAGTAGCTATTGGTTCTCCTAAATTCACTCTACTCCCTCCCTACTTTTTAACAAACCAAATGATTAATTAAGAAATAGCTCTAGCATATCGTAATGATACCTGCTCTTCTCCTGTTTCTGTAACGGTTATCTTTTTCTCTTGAAAAATATATCCTCTTGCTTCATAAAACGGGATTCCCCTGTGATTTCCCTCTTGTACAGAAACCCATTGCCTTGTTGCGCCAAGGGCTACCTGGTCTTTCGTCAATGCTTCAAGCAAAAGTCTTCCAATCCCTTGATAGCGGTATTTTTCATCTATATAAAGAACAAAAACCTCCGAGACATTATCTCCCGTTATTCCTCCTCCAATTACACCAACTACTTCAGAATCAAAAAGAGCAACATAGGAATAGCTCCCATTCTCTATATCTTTTTCTATTCGATTAAGCTTGTACCAAAAATCAACCGTTTGGTTCTGACATTCTTCACTCAGCTTGCCTTCTACCGTTTGCCGCCAACCAGTTGAACAAATTTTTCGAATCATTTCCGCATGTTCCTTTTTTGGTTTTTCAATAGATATTTTTGTCATGCTTTATTCCCCTTCTTCAAAATTTAAGTTCCTTTTTTTCAGCTATTCATATGCTTAAAGAATACCATTTAATTCGTAAAGCACCTATAAAAATTACTGGAATTTTATAAGTATTTAAAATAAACTGTATTTTAAGAGGGTGTCTCATAGAATAAATGGAAAGTGATAGTTTAGCGAAAAGGCAAATATTAAATTAGGAGTGATTGTTTGGAATTAAATGATGTTATACATGGCCATAGATCGATAAGACAATATGAAGATAAGGAAGTTAGTCAAGAGCTATTGGATCAAATCTTAGAAGCAGGAATCCGCGCCTCATCAAGTGGTAATATGCAGTCTTATTCTATCATTGTTACGAAGGATAAGGAGCTTAAAAATCAATTATACAGTGCACATATGGACCAATCCATGGTTGTGGATGCACCTATTCTCCTTACATTTTGTGCAGATTTCAATCGAATGAGAAAGTGGCTGGAGCTTAATGATGCGCCAGTACATTTTGATAATTATATGAGCTTTATGATAGGTGCGATTGATGCAACATTAGTATCACAAAACTGTGCTTTAGCAGCAGAAAATGCTGGCCTTGGCATTTGCTATATGGGCTCTACTCTTGCAAATTGTGATCAAATCGGCAAACTTCTAAATTTACCAGAGAATGTTGTACCTATTGTAGGCTATTCTTTAGGGTATCCTGCAGAAAATCCAGCTCCACGTGATCGACTGCCAAAGCATGGGCTTGTTCACTATGATACCTATCAGGATTATTCAGACCAAGATATTCTTGAAATATATAAAGAACGGGATGAAAAGGGCTGGAATCGCTATATGGATGTCCCTCGACTGAAAGAAATGACAGAACAATTAGGATTAAAAAATCTAGCTCAAATCTACACCATTGCAAAATATACGAAAGAATCTCATCACGAATTTTCACAAACTGTATTAAATTACTTGGAAAAACAAAATTTTATGAATAACGGGTAATAGTTTACTTCCTGGAGAAGGTTTTTGTGTTTTTATTAATAAAAAATAATGAGGCTTGGACAAAACTAAATAACCAAACTTTAAAGACGAACTATCTCTAATTTAGCTCTTAAATAAAGCTGCTTTCTCATGATGGTTATCTATGTTTTTAAATATAGTCAAGTGTAA
>NZ_JVDT01000292.1:14271-68636 GCF_001076885.1 Bacillus sp. 522_BSPC | reverse complement strand
TAGCCTCTGCCTTATGACTAGACCGAACGAAGGAATGTAGGCACATAGATGCCCAGAGACATGGGAGGGTACGTCATCATAAGCTACGCAGAGATCCATTGTGCATCGCATAATTCCCTATCACTACTTTCTATAATTATCCAGTAGTGACCGCGTAGCGTACCCGTAGGTTGGAATAATTACACATAATATATAAATTCTGTTAGGAATCGTGTCGAAAAATATTTTTTTGACACCCCAACAACGGCTCAAACCGTTGATAAATCAATATTTATAGAGGGAGGAAACGAAGGATGTAACGGTTATCTTCTCTCTCCACGATTCCTTTTTCAATTCCCGTGCTGGTTCCTTCTCCTCTTTCAATACTATTTCGCCTAACTGAAAAATAATAAAAAATGGCGTGAATATAAGCAGCAAGGAAACAGCAATCGTCATTGGTGTAAAGCTTTCTACTAGAAAATATGTAAATCCATGTATATTAAAGAGTCGTTCAATAATAAATTGACTTGATAGCAATCCCCAAATGATAATTTTCATATGATGAAAGGAAACGGGAATTATATTTCGGAGAATATGTTTCCACAAAATAGGAAAATTATGGATACCTTTACTTCTTGCAAAATTTACATACATCTTCAAATATTCTTCTTCCATCATCAAGATAAGAATTTTGAATAAAGAAACAGCAGGAATAATTGCAAGGGTTAGAATTGGCCCTAAATATGCCTTTTCTGAATAACTGGCTACTTCAAATATCTCTACCCCTGTTTGCACAAAAATAAAGATAACGAAAGATTGCAGAAGTGTCGCTATAATTATATCTGGAATCGATTCAATTAAATCTAAGATTCTTTTTATTGGCTGCAAAAGAAATTTGGGTAGAAAAAAAGAGACAAGTGATAATACAAATGCAGCAATGCTCCCTAATAACAACGCACCAAACAAAATTTCCATCGAATAAATAAACGCCGGAAATAGTATATCCAATATCGGCTTTTCATCTACTCCATTTAAGGAATATACCCATCCATCCTTCTGAAAAAATTCCTCCGATAAAAAAGATAGCAGGGTTGAAAAATATCCCTCTCCCTCTGGAAAATCCCTCATTTGAAAGTATTTTGGAAAAACGCTTAATGCGAGTATCGCCATCGTTCCAAGTAAATAATAGATGATTAATTTCGCAAATTTTCTCATAGATCCCCTTTCCTTCTTATCGCTTTCTATCTAAAAATTTATACTATTCAAATTATATGAATATATCGATTGCTAATCAACCCCATTTTTTCCAAATCAGTGTGAAGGGATAGGGAGATAAGGCTTTCTTAATCTAACATCAGTGAAATTTATGATATACCAGCAAAAATTTCCATTTATCAGCCAATCCTCTTCTTCACTATCATACTTTTTCTATTCCACTAATCTTTTCTGCAAAAAGTATTGTTTTACTCCTTCTGGAAAATGATCTAAAGTTCCAAATACTTCGTAGCCATGCTTTTGGTAAAAATCTGGTGCTTGAAAACTGAAAGTATCTAGATAAATAAATGCACATGCATTTTTCTCCGCAGCTTGTTCCATCTTCTCTAAAAGCTTGCTGCCATATCCTGCTTTCCTTACACTCTCATCCACCCATAAGAAATCAACATGCATATGATGCCAAAACATATGACCCGTAACACCAGCCACGATTGTGCCATTATCATCTCTTACAACAAAACTAATATTTTCATAGGGACTTTTCAATTTTTCTGGCAGCTGCTCCATATTATAAGCAACCAGTTTTTTTCGAATATAATCACTATCCTCTTGAACCCATTGCTGGATTATTTCCATTATTCACCGCTCCTTTTCTCGCTTATTTTTTCTGCAAGTAAACCAAACATTTTTCTGACAGTCTCTGTCGGAATTTCTTGATAAGCATCACCTAAGCTAATTTCAAAAGAACAATTATTTTCAGCTAGCTCTTTTACATAGCCACTTATACCAATTCCCATTATCTCTTGAATATCTGTCAAAATAGTCTCTACTGCTTCTTTTTCCAAATCAAAATGAACATGGAACATATTAGAAACTGGCGCAATTGGAAGTGTTTGAACCCCTTCACATCTGTTAAAAAACGCTGCTAGCTGTTTGGCAGATTCATAGTATTCAGCCATTTTATTAACTCGTTTTTCATAATAATAATCAGCAGACAAAATATATGGATACAAACTGATTAAGTCACCGCCATATCTTCGTTTCCAAACCTTTGACTGGCTTGTAAATTCTTTACTCCCAGCTAGGATTGCCCCAGCAACGCCGCCTATTCCTTTATAAAAAGACATATAAACACTATCAAACAACGCACATACCTCTGCTGCTGTTTTTTGATAATAGGGCAGCACTTCCATTAATCTAGCCCCATCAAGATGGAGCTTCATTCCATGCTCTTTGCAATAACGTGAAATCTTCTCTAATGTCTCAAAGCTTGGTAATTGACCACCAATTTCACGCTGTGGCAATTCTAACAGCACACAGGCAACGCCATTCTCCATTTCCATAATATCTTCTAATTCTATTACTCTCGTTTTATCTGCTAATAGAATTGTTTCGATTTTATGAAGCTTCTTTAATCCATCTTGCTCGTGAATTTCTAAATGACTTAATGGATGATAGGCGACTTTCCCTAAATCTTTTTCATCACACCATATTCGTAGGGCGATTTGCTGTGCCATCGTTCCACTTGGAAAAAAGACTGCTGCTTCCTTTCCGAAAAGATTGGCCATTTTTTGCTGAAAATCTCCTATTATTTTTCCTTGTCCATACATATCACTTTCTACATTTCCGTCTATTTCCTGCAATGCTTCTTTTAGTACCTGTACATTTCTTTTGCCATGATTGCCTAATTTATAGGTGGTTTTGTTATATGAATCTCTTAATGTAATTGCCATCTTACTCTCCCTACTCTCGATCAGAATATTTCGACTATATAATAACTATAGCATTTTTTAAAACTAGCAATGGATTTTTATTAGCTTTCTTGAAAATAGGAAACGGGCACTTACAGGGCGACTCTGTTACCTTTTGCTTTCCTTTTTTGACGAAATGGGCTTAAGAGGCGCTTTCTCTAAAAAATCAAACATACGCAAAGAACAGTAATCCTCATAAGAAATACTGTTCTTTGATGTTATTTAAATAGGCTGTGTTTCTTTCTGATTAACAGTTGCCTCTCCAATATCTGCTTCTCGTTTGAATAATCGTGAATATACACCGTTATTATTTTTTAATAGTTCGTTATGTGTACCTTCTTCGACTATTACCCCTTTATCTAATACGATAATACGATCTGCAGATAATACCGTAGATAGTCGGTGGGAAATGATGAAAATCGTTTGTTTCTTCGTCGTTTTTAAAACAGCTTCATTAATTTTTGCTTCTGTAATAGGATCTAGCGCTGAACTTGCTTCATCTAATACAAGGATTGGGGCATCCTTCAAAATTGCCCGCGCTAAAGATAGACGCTGTTTCTGCCCGCCTGACAGTAAGCTTCCTCTTTCTCCAACCTTTGTGTTCAACCCATCTGGAAGGGTTTCTAGTAATTCGCCTAAACCGCTCGCACGGAGAACATCATACAATTCTTTCTCTGTTGCATCTGATTTTCCAATCCGTAAATTATCTGCCAACGTGCCACTTCGCATTAGTACATCCTGTGTAACGATTGCCATTTGCGAACGAAGCCAGTCCGTATCCCATTCTCGAATCTCTCGTCCATCTACTTCAATAGAACCCTTTGTTGTGTCATATAATCGAAAGAGTAAGTCAATAATCGTTGATTTCCCAGAACCACTCGGCCCAACTAACGCTATTTTCTCTCCTGCCTTAATAGCAAAAGAAACACCTTTTAATACGCTCTCTTCTTTATCTGGATAAACGAAGGACACGTCTTTCAAGCGCACATCACCACTTGCTCTTTCTCCCCTTACCCCTTGCTTCGTTTCTGCTTCTGATACAGGTTGTGAAAGCAAGATATCTGATCTGTCTAAAGCAGGGCCTGTTCGTCTAACTGAAAGCCAATTTCTTAGGAGACGTTGCATTTCATTTGCCGCAATCGTTACTAATCCTCCTGCTGTTAACATTTGACCGCTAGTTAAATCCCCATTCCAGATAAGGAGCGTACTGATAAAATAAACAAGTCCTAATGCAAAACCATTATAGCTTGCAATCACAACTACTGATTGCATTCTTGCTTTTAATTCTCGTAGTGAATGTTTTACAAAAGAATCCCTAATGGAAACGACACTATTTACTTCACTATCGGAAACACCCATTACTCGTGATAGATGAATACCTGTAACAGATTCTCTTAATCTCTCTAAATATTTGGAAGCTTCTGCCCTAGCGTCTGCTGATGCAGCTCGCGTTCTAGCCCCTACATAGTTGGATGCCCAGTAAAACAGAATTCCAAGAACAACACTTGTGATCATTAAATAAGGGTGAATGAACAGCAATACAATACTATAAATCACTACCCCTTGAGCACTTGCCATAAAGGTTGACCCTTCCCATGCTAAAAAATTATGAAGGGTATCTGGATCATCAGAAGTTCGTGCTAATAATTCCCCAGATGAATTATTTTGATAAAACGAAAAAGGGAGTACTTGCAAATGCCCAAATAATCGTAGCTTTTGTCTATTTGTCACAGACTTCGCAGTAATATGGCAAAAGTATTCATCAATGATCATCATGCCTAAATCTAATACAGCAGATAATACCAATAGCCACATTAATCCCCATAGCCAGGTGTTATTCTCACTTGGCAAAATGGTATCAATTAGCCAGCTTAAGGCTAAAGTTGGTATTAACGCAGAAAAGACTTGGCTAATAGCAATAACTAGGGAATCGCCTATGACCCATTTTTTATAAGGCATTAAAAATTGAATAACACGTTTGCCATCACCGATTTTCTTTTGTTTGGAGATATCCAGTTTACTCATCCAATCATCTCCTTCTCCAGCTCGCTATATTGTGCTCGATATAATTGATAATACTGTCCTTTTAAAGCTAACAGTTCTTCATGTGTACCCTGTTCGGCAACCATCCCTTGATCAAGTAGCAGAATTGTATCTGCCTTTCTGACTGTAATCAATCGATGGGCAATCGTAATCGTCGTTCTTCCTGGAATTAATTGTTCTAGTGAGTCTTGAACCTTTTCTTCCGTTTCCCCATCTAAGGATGATGTAGCTTCGTCAAAAATTAACACTGGTGGCTGGCGTAAAATTGCTCTTGCAAGGGCAACCCGTTGTCTTTGTCCCCCCGAAAGCTTCAAGCCACGTTCTCCAACAACCGTTTCATACTTATCCTCCAAGGAATCAATTAGCTCTTTTAATCCTGCCGCTTCAACAGCCTGCTCCAGCTCTTCCATCGTTGCATCTGGCTTTCCATAAAGAAGATTATTGCGAAGCGTACTATTTAATAGGAAGGTTTCCTGTGAGACAACTCCAACCTGCCTGCGAAAACTATTGCGATTATAAGCAAATAAATTTTTCCCATCAATGGTCACTGAGCCTTTCTCCGGTTCATAAAGCCCTAGCAAAATTTGAATTAGTGTACTTTTTCCTCCGCCACTTGTTCCAACGATGCCGATATGCTTACCGGATTCCACAGAAACAGATACACCCTTTAGCACTTGCTTATCGCTTCCTGGATAGGAAAACCAAATATTATCTAAATCTATTTTTCCTTGAACTACACCAAAGTTCGGAAGATTTTGTTCATGCTCTTCTGGCAAATCAAAGTATTCGTATATTCTTTGCAATGCTGGAATGGCTTGTTGAATCGTTAAGGCATTTTCTGCTAAGGAACGAACGGGCTGGAACATGATTGGAATAAAGTTCAAGCAAGAAACGAGTGTTCCAACGGTAATATTCCCTTGCCAGATCGATAATCCACCAATTAGCATCACAACACCAGGAGTAGCAATATTAAATAAATTTCCTAGACGCCAATTGACTTTTCCAATTAAAGCCGCCCGAATAGAATAATTTTTCCAATTGGTCAGTTTCTTTTCCTGTGTAGCAATTTCCTCTTTTTGCGTTTGATAGGTTCTTACTAAACGAACACTTTCGATACTTTCCTGCAAATGCTGATACATGTCTGCACTCATATCTCTTTGTACCGCACTCATTTTCCGCATTGTTTTCCCTAATTTAAAGGATGGGAGAATGTAAATAGCAAATACAATGAACATCACAATCGCAGCTGGCCAGTATATCGCAAATACCGTGATAAAAGCTGCTACTGCACTAATTACTTGTTGAAGTATCCGTGGTACAACCGTATTATTTAAATTTTGTATCGATTCTACATCATGGGTTAGTCGATATAGCATATCCCCACGAGGTGTCTTTGAAAAAAAGGACATCGGCGTTCTGTGAAGTCTTTTAAATGCACGAATTTGCATATCTGTAATCACATCAAAGCCAATTTTCACCTGTACAAATTCTTGTAAAGATTCAAATAGTGCCTTCCCTAAAAATGCTGCTAATATTCCGAAAACAATCCATAAAATAAATGCTATTGCTTTGTCTCCGATTACTTCATCTACCAATTTCCCTACAAGAATTGGAGGTAAAATCGTAAATGCACCACCAATTAATGAGAAAAATAAAGCAATCAATAACTTACGCCAATATGGTTTAAAATGCTGTAAAGTAGTTCTTAATAAGTTCATTCTTTTTCCTCCCCACAAAGAGTTATTGTATTACAAATAATGAAAATATTCACTATAATTTACGAAAAAATTTCGGATTATGAAATTTATTTTTGTACATTAAAAAAGAAGGCAGCAATTGCTAACCTTCGCAAAATATTATTCCGATTTTTCAAGTGATATCTAGGATTGTTTACTATCTATAGCTCTACCACTTTCGATCTGGACAGCTCTTCTTAACTAAGCTAGCACGGAAGCGGACAAAGCATCCGCATTTCCCACATGTATGTTGATTTAGGTACTCACATTGTTCACATATGCTTAACCGCTGATCTCTTACTTCCTCCTGGGCTAAATCTATTTCGAAGGAAAGCTGTTCTTGAACAAGTGCTTCAACATCTAATCGACCAACCTGTTCCTTTATCTCGCAGCCTACACAAGCCATCTTAATTTTCCTTTGTTAGGATGCTTGCAACACTCATTGGAGGCAATGTAACTTTTAGCGTTTCTTTATCTACTAGATAACTAGTAAACTCTTTTTTTGCTACAATTTCTGGTTCTTCAAATGTATTATGTGCATCCATTACATCAGCTGTAATATATTCCGCTTTTAGGACAACAAATTCTCCATTCTTTCTAGAAAGCGTAATTTCTCTCGTTTCTGTTACATCATAGTTACATAAGGAGATCGCTACTTTGCCGTCCTTCTTGGAAGCTGTGTATGTGACATGATTAGTCTCATCGCCATAAGAGTCGACAAGCTCTGCATCCTGATGATGTTTATATAAATCGAAAACATGATAAGTAGGGGTTTTAATCATTTTTTCCCCTTCTGTTAAAATCATCGCTTGTAATACGTTCACCATTTGGGCAATATTCGCCATATGAACGCGGTCTGCATGCTTATGAAAAATATTTAGCGTAATCGCAGTAAGCATTGCATCACGAATCGTGTTTTGTTGATATAGGAAGCCTGGATTTGTTCCAGGTTCTACGTTGTACCAAGAACCCCATTCATCTACGATTAAACCAACTCGTTTTTCTGGATCGTATTTATCCATAATAGTACTATGCTTCGTGATTAACTCGTCCATATACTGTGCATGTTCTAATAAAGAATACCATTGTTCCTCTGGGAAGTTTAAGGCATTTCCTTTATCCTGCCATACTCTTGTTGGAATGGAATAATGATGTAAACTAAGTCCATCCATAAAGTTTGCGGCATTTTTCATTAATACTTCTGTCCAATTATAGTCATCTACACTTGCGCCACAGGCAATTTTATAAATATTATGTTCTCCATACTTGCGGACATATGTCTGATATCTGCGGTATAAATCCGCATAATACTCGGGACGCATATTTCCGCCACAGCCCCAATTTTCATTTCCTACTCCAAAAAACTCTACTTTCCAGGCTTCCTCTTGACCATTCTCTCTACGAAGATTTGCCATTGGCGACTCACCGTTCATCGTCATATACTCAACCCATTCTTGCATTTCCTGAACAGTTCCACTACCAACGTTACCGTTAATATATGCTTCACATTCTAACTGACGAATTAATTCAAAAAACTCGTGTGTTCCAAAGTGGTTGTTTTCTGTTACGCCACCCCAATGTGTATTGACTATTGTACTTCGATTCTCAACTGGTCCAATTCCATCCTTCCAATGATATTCATCCGCAAAGCAACCACCTGGCCAGCGAACTACTGGTACTTGAATTTCCTTTAATGCTGCCACTACATCTTTACGAATTCCATTTACATTAGGAATATCGGAATCTTTGCCAACCCATACTCCTTCATAAATGCATCGCCCTAAATGTTCTGCAAATTGTCCATAAATATGTTTACTAATTTTCGGTCCTTGTTTATCTAATAATAAATTTACTTGCATATTGTTATTCCTCCATTACTGTTTTTTTGGAAAAATGTGAACAGATAATAGGCTACTCTATGTATTAATTCCTCCTTTGCGTCTAACTCATTATCCATTGCCAGTTACATACTTCAAAGATAAACTTACGACTAAAATATATTATATTTTGTAACCGTTGTCAATAACTTAATAGTATACTATTTTAATAATTTTATCATCTTTGTTAACCATTCGGTTATGTAAAATAATTTATTTTGCCATTAATTTATTCCTGTAGTAATATAAGAATAATAAAAGGGGGAATCACACATGCAATTAGATATTTCGGAAAATTCTATCCCTGTGTACGAGGTTCTATCCAGTCCTACTCGAATCAACATTATTAAATTATTATCCAAGAAAAAAATGAATATTGGAGAACTAGCGAAGGAATTGAATATAAGTAGTGCGATAGTGAGTAGACATATTACAAAAATGAGCGATGCAGGGTTAGTAAAAACCGAAACAATCCCTGGTAAATCTGGTCTGCAAAAAGTTGTTATCTTAAAAGTAGATCGAATTGAAATACAATTTCCACAAAAGATCTACTCTGCTTATGAAAGCTATAAACAGGAAATTCCTGTTGGGCATTATTTTAATTTTGATGTTTATCCAACATGCGGACTTGCTACCACAACACATCCAATTGGCGAATACGATGATCCCAAATACTTTATGGATCCACAAAAAAATCAAGCAGCTATCCTTTGGTTTACAAAGGGATTTATTGAATATCGCATTCCATCTATTTTAAAAAAGACGGATAGGCTAGAGATGATTGATATTGTATTAGAGGCATCATCAGAATTCCCTTTTTCCAATAATGTTTGGCCATCTGACATTACGTTCTCCTTAAATGGAAAAGAGCTGTGTATGTGGACTAGCCCAGGAGACTTTTCTGATACAAGAGGTCGCTTCACCCCTGATTGGTGGCCGAATGAAACCAATCAATACGGCATCTTGCTAACAATTCGCATTACCAAGCATGGTGTTTATGCAGATGGGAAAAAATTATCAGACACTACTATTGACGAGTTTCGTGAAGAACAACGTGGAATGTGGGATTTAAAGGTAGAAATAAAAGAAGATGCCCACAATCTTGGTGGCGTTACTTTATTTGGAAAAGGGTTTGGAAATTACAATCAAGATATTAATTTTATTACTTATTACAGTAATCCTGTGTGATGGAATGGGAAACTCCTCTGTTGAAGAATAAACTGCACGGTTAATGGTTCTTTCGTTTTTGGAGAAAAGCTGTTTAGTAAAGACACTTTTTCTTTTACACTTGTAAATTCGGTTTTCATGCTTGGGATGAAAACCTTTTTTGTTTTTGGCATGAGGTTTGGTGTTCATTGGTTTGGTGAACACTACTTTTCCAGCTTTTGGCATGGATTTTGGTTTTCATCGGCTTGATGAACACCACTTTTCCCTCTCCTTTCATCAATTTTGGTTTTCATCGACTGGATGAACTCCACTTTTTCCTCTCCTGTCATCAATTTTGGTTTTCATCGACTGGATGAACTCCATTTTTCCCTCTCCTGTCATCATTTTTGGTTTTCATCTCCTCCATAAACACCACTTTTCCCGCTTCCCCAAAGCTCCCGGCCTTCATCCAGGATCAATCACCAATCTCCCCCTCTAAACCTCCAAAGCAAAAAGCTGCACCAACATCGGTGCAGCAAAATTATTATTTCAATAAAAGCACAGCAAATTGCTCTAGCTCTAGTGCTTCTTTTACTACTTCTCCGGTTAATAGATTTAGTTTGCCAACAAGCTCTTCTGGCAATTTCTGTATCTTTGGATGTTGATTAATAACAAAATAATAGGAGGAATCTGCTGTGTCTCTTTTCGTAATTTCTAGACCTTTTCCGTTCGTGCAGATTGGTTTTACAGTCGTTTCTGCTATCACTTGATCGAATAAATGGGCAATGCCCTCTTGCTCTACTTGTGTGCCAACATACCAGACATTCCCTTTCCCATACGAATTTTTCGTAATTGCTGGAGTATCACTGTAGAAATCCTCTTTATAGGTGGCAATGGCCTCTGCACCTTCGAGATGAATAATGTCACATAGCAACGTACAGGTATATGCATTTCCATCATTAAATGCAACGGCATTTTTTTGCTCTGGCGCTAATGCATCTATTTCTTCTACCCATATTCCAGCTATTTTGCGCAATGGTCCTGGGTATCCTCCTAGGTATACATTATCTGATTCATTCACAATACCGCTCATAAAGGTAGTGACAAACTGTCCTCCATTTTCAACAAACGCTGTAATGCGCTCTGCCAAGCCTGCTTTCATCATATAAAGAACTGGGGCTACCACCACATCATATTTAGAGAGATCACTATCGACCGAAATCATATCGACTAGAATATTTTCATTATAAAAATATTGATAGTACTGATGGATTTGGTCTACATAGGTTAAATCTTTATTTGGTCCACTCGTATACTCCAGCGCCCAATAATTTTCCCAGTCAAACATGCTGCCGACTTTACTTTTTATTGTTGATCCTAGAATTTCCTCTAATTGCTGTAGTTCTTTTCCAAGCTCCATCACTTCTCGAAACACTCGTGTATTTTCATGTCCAACATGTTCAATGACAGCACCATGAAATTTTTCACATGCCCCTACTGAACGGCGTAGCTGGAAAAATTGGATGGTGTCAGCTCCATGGGCAATTGTCTGGTAGCTTTGCGCACGCATTTTCCCTGGTCTTTTTAAGGAATTATAAGGCTGCCAGTTTTGTTGACTTGGGGTTTGTTCCATTAGCATAAATGGTTGCCCATCTTTAAGCCCGCGCATCAAATCATGGCACATCGCTGTATAGCTTAATGGTGTATTATAGCTTGGATAATTGTCCCAGGAAACAATGTCCATCTCTTTTGCCCATTTAAAGTAATCTAAATTTTTGTAAGTACCCATTAAATTTGTAGTGATTGGCGTTTCAGTATCGTATTTCCGAATCGAATCTCGTTCCATCTTGAAATTTTCCAGCATGCTATCCGAGTTGAAACGGCGATAATCTATAGATATTCCTGCAAAAGCGGTTTTATCGCTGCCAATTCCTTCACTTAGTGCATTCGGCAATACTACTTCATCCCATTCATAAATAGTATGACCCCAGAATTCTAAGTTCCATGCTTTGTTTAGTGCTTCAATCGTTTTATAGCGATTTTTTAGCCATACACGAAAGGCCTTCTCACAGTTTTCGCAATAGCACTCGCCCCCATACTCATTATTAATATGCCAACAGGTTACATGGGGATTGCTTCCATATCTTTCTGCAAGTTTTCCTGCCAATTTGCTAGCAAACTTCTGATAAACAAGACTGTTCGGACAAGCATTATGTCTTTGTCCAAACTTATGATGTCTTCCTTCATAATCGGTTCGCGCCACTTCAGGATATCTTTTTACCATCCATGCAGGCAAAGAAGCAGTAGAAGTAGCGAGAATAATGTCATACCTATCCTTACTTAGCATTTCTATGATTTCGTCTAGCTCATCAAAATAATATACTTCTTCCGAAGGCTGAATTTTTGCCCATGAAAAAACATTGATTGTTGCCGAATTAATTCCTGCCTTTTTAAAAATGCGCATATCCTCTTCCCAGATATCCTTTGGCCACTGATTCGGATTATAATCTCCTCCATACAAAAAACGATTAAACAATTTTTTCTCCATATTTCATCCCTCCGCACTTTTTATACATTCATTATAGAAAGGCAAATGGAGAAAAAGTATAATAAGAGTAACTAGTTTATATAAAATTATGAAACTATTGTAAGGGGATACATAAATGGAAGTATATTTTAATTTACTAGATCATTTCAATCCTTTTTCCATTGAAAGCATTGGGTATATGTGGGAACAACCAATGGTCTTAAGAGAAGAGGGATATCCTTACTATCACTGGCTACAAACAGCAGAAGGATTAGGGGAAGTAACGATTGCAAATGAAAAAATCCAATTGCATCCTCAAGAAGGGATACTTATCGCACCATTTGTTCCCCACTTTTATGAATCGATTTCAGCAAAAGGATGGCGCACAAACTTTATGACAATTAACGGTACTTTTTCCGCAAGTATAGCCGAGATACTTGGTACTTCCTCTTACTATCTAGCAAATGACTGTCCTGATTTTTCCTATAGTGATTGGACGCAGAGGATGTTATCACATATAAAAAACGAAAACAAAAACTCTGTACAGCAAAAGCTTTCCGTTGACGTGTATAACTTCTTACTAAATATCCGGGATCATGGTTTACACAGAACGTTTCAAAAGAATGATTTATATCATCAATATATCTCCCCTACTATCGAATGGATTGAAACAAACTATGGAGAAAAATGTGATATTTCCGATATAGCAGGAAGGCTCTTTATATCGCCACAGTATTTGAACAAGCTTTTTAGACGATTTGTTGGCATTTCCGTCTATCAATATGTACTTGCTTATCGAATCAAAAAGGCTAAAGAAATTTTAGTTACAAAAAGAGATGTAAAAATAAAAGACATTACCTTTCTAACTGGATTCAATGATACAAGTCACTTTGTTGCCACCTTTAAAAAAGAAACAGGATATACTCCTAAAGAATTCCGCTCCTTTTATTAGAAAACTCCTCCACTTCAAAATGGAGGAGTTAGAGACAACGAGCAGGCCCCTTTATTAAAAAAACCGCTTCTTCCAAAAGATCAAAGCAGTTACGCCTGATAATAGGAAGGAAATCATAATCGCAATTGTAAAAGAATATGGTACATCTTGATATGGAATATGAACATTCATTCCATAAAAGCTTGCAACCATTGTTGGTAATGACAAAATAATCGTGAAAGATGTTAAGAATTTCATGACAATATTGACATTATTTGAAATAACAGAAGCAAAAGCGTCCATCATCCCACTTAAAATAGACATATGGGTTTCAGCCATCTCAATTGCCTGCTGATTCTCAATAATTACATCTTCTAGCAATTCTTGATCATCTTCATACATTTTCAAATAATTGCTTTTGAGCATTTTTTGCATGACAATATTATTTGATTTTAAGGAAGTGGTAAAATACACCAAGCTTTTTTCGATATTAAGCAAGGAAAATAGCTCTTTGTTTTTCATAGATTGGTGAAGTTCTTTTTCAATAGTATCTGTCTTCTTGCTAATTTGCTTTAAATATTTTAAATAGGCAGTTGCCATACAGTATAATATTTGCAGGGAGAATCGTGTCTTTTTATACGTAAAAAAGCTCTTCATTCTGCCTTCAGAAAACTGGTAAAATATCGGATTATCCTTTAAGCAAACCGTAATAAAGCAATTCTTGGCAATAATCATACCTAATGGGATTGTGTCATAAATAGGCATACTTTTCTCATCAAAGGAAACAAGGGGGAGATTCACGATAATTAAGACATTTTCCCCATCCTTTTCAATTCTTGAACGCTCTTCTTCATCCAAGGGATCTTTCATAAACGCTAATGGAATGTCTAAACCGGTAGCAATTTCTGTAATTTCTGCTTCTGTTGGTGCAATTAAATTAATCCAGCAGCCATCCATCATGCTATCCGTTTCTTTCAGCATTCCTTCTTCAGTAGAAATATAAATTTTTCTCATGTTCTTACCTCCTCTTGTTTAGAGGAAGTCAAAATGCTCTGCCAAATAAAGTTGAATCTTTATCAGCATTCAAACTTCTAAAGGAAGGGTTATTCATGACTCCCTCTTTCATGGCCGTGGGTTCCGGATCAGGTTCCATACACATTCGAGTACTCATAAAAATTCAACTCCTTGCTAGTAATCTTTAAACCTATTACATACTACTTTATATTTTATTTATTGTAAACCGTAAAGGTGCATCTTTCCTAAGCCTCTATCCGACCACCTCTTTGTATTTGAACACAAAAATAAGGAAGAAATTTAGAATTTATTCCATAGATTATTTTCTTAAATATTCGTATAATTTTAAAAAATCCAAAAACACTTCACAACACGGAGGTACATATGAGCGAACTTGCAAAAAAACATCCAAACTATGCCGAACCAACACCGCCTAGTAAAACAAAACTAGTGGACAAGTTTTTAAACATCATTGAACGTGCAGGTAATAAGTTACCTGATCCTATTACCTTGTTTGTCATCATGTCAGCCATTATTTTAGTCGCTTCTTATTTACTATCTTTAATTGGTGTCTCTGCTACTAATCCTAGCTCAGGCGAGACTATTGAAGTAGTTAATTTACTGAATCGAGAAGGTATTATTCAAATCTTAACAAGTATGGTGAGCAACTTTACTTCCTTCCCTCCATTTGGACTAGTATTAGTCATTATGCTAGGGGTTGGTCTTGCAGAAACGACAGGTCTTATTCAAACGGTTATGAAAAGAACGGTGTTAAGTGCACCAAAAAAATTAATCCTTCCTGTTATTGTTTTAACAGGAGTCCTTGGCAATATTGCAGCAGATGCGGCATTTATCGTGTTCCCACCAATTGCAGCGCTTATTTTTATGAGTGTGGGAAGAAGTCCTATTGTGGGTCTTATTGCCACTTATGCAGCTATTGCTGGTGGCTATAGTGCAAATCTGATTCTTAATTCTTTAGATGTATTAGTAGCCGGTATTACAGAACAAGCTGCAAAAACGGTAGATCCTAATTATGTTGGAAATCCTACGATGAATTATTATTTCTTAATCATTTCTACCTTTTTATTAGTTGCTGTCACTACTTGGGTTACCGTAAAATTTGTGGAACCTCGCTTTGGTAAATACACAGGTGTAGTACAACAACTAGAGCAAGTAACTGCAAATGAAAAAAGAGGATTACGTTTTGCCGGTATTACCTTAATCATCTATTTAGCTGTCATTTTATTAATGGTTATTCCAAGAAATGGTTGGCTACGCGATTTAGAGACAGGCTCTGTTATTAACTCGCCATTTATGTCCTCAATCGTTCCACTCATGCTATTTTTCTTTTTATTACCTGCTTTAGCATATGGTATTGGCTCTAAAACGGTTAAAAGTGATAAAGATATTGCGGAAAAACTATTTAAATCCATTGCAGACTTAGCTCCGTTTATCGTGCTAGCTTTTGTCGCTGCACAAATGATTGCTTACTTTAGCTGGAGCAATATTGGTCCGATTCTTGCGATTAAAGGTGCAGAATTGCTTCAAGCGATGAACTTTACTGGTCTGCCAATGATTATTGGTTTCATCATTATTTGTTCGTTTATTAATCTATTAATTGCCAGCGCATCTGCAAAATGGGCATTACTATCTACAATCTTTGTTCCGATGTTTATGTATTTAGGCTATAGCCCAGCATTAACGCAAATGGCTTATCGAATTGGAGATTCTATCACAAATCCAATCACACCAATGCTTGCCTACTTTGCGATCCTTTTAGCTTTTGCTAGAAAACACGATAAGTCGATTGGGATTGGAACTCTAATATCAGCATTGCTTCCTTATTCTATCTTCTTTGCGATTAGTTGGATTTTATTGTTCTCAGTCTGGTATTTATGTGGACTTCCATTAGGACCAGGAGACCCTATCTTCTTAAAATAATTTAGACATTCACCATGTGCAACCTGAAATTTAGGTTGCCATGCTACATATAATTTTAAAAAAATGGAAATGAGGGGTAAGTAACATGGAAGCTTTATTTTCACTCTTAAAAGAATACGAACAGGAGATGATTGAAATTCGTCGTCATCTTCACGAACATCCAGAATTATCCTATCACGAAGTATATACACCTGCTTATATTGCAGAATATCATCAAAAATTAGGGCATGAAGTTAGAACTGGCGTTGGTGGTCGCGGTGTAGTTGCTACACTAAGAGGGAACAAACCAGGTAAAACAGTTGCATTACGGGCAGACTTTGACGCACTTGCCATCCAGGAAGAAAATGATATTCCTTATAAATCTAAAGTAGATGGGGTCATGCATGCATGTGGCCATGACGGTCATACTGCTACTTTATTAGTATTAGCAAAAGCATTAAACAAGCTGCAGGCAGACTTCGAAGGAACCATTGTCTTTATTCATCAATTTGCGGAAGAGCTATCTCCAGGTGGTGCGATTGCAATGATTGAGGATGGATGTTTAGAAGGGGTGGATGTTATTTTCGGTACCCATCTATGGGCAACAGAACCACTTGGAAATATTATGATTAACGCAGGTCCTATTATGGCAGCTGCCGACCAATTCGATATTACCATTCAAGGAAAGGGCGGCCACGGATCCGAGCCACATATGACGAAAGACGCGATTATGATTGGTGCCCAATTTATTACAAATGTACAGCAAATTGTTTCAAGAAGAGTAAATCCATTACACCCTGCTGTTGTTTCTATTGGTAGCTTTGAAGCGCAGAATCCCTTTAATGTTATTGCTGATACTGTAAAATTAAGCGGAACAGCGCGAACATTCCACGATGAAGCTCGTGACTTAATCGAGAAGGAAATTGGAAATGTCATCAAGGCATCCTGTGAGATGGTTGATGCAACTTATGATTATCGTTTTAAACGTGGCTATCCTGCTGTTGTGAACCATCAAGAAGAAACAGACTTTATTATCAAGCATGCAGAACAAATAGAAGAAGTGCAACAAGTAAGAATTTGTGATCCACTTATGGGCGGAGAAGATTTCGCATACTACTTACAGCATGTAAAAGGCGCCTTCTTCTTTACAGGTGCCATGGATCCTAATTGGAAAGAAGTATATCCACATCATCATCCTAGATTCAATATTGATGAGCGGTCACTTTTAATCGCAGCCAAGACACTAGGAACTGCAGCATTACACTATTTAAAGAATGAGTCTGTCGAAATTAAACAAGAAAGCTTGATTAACGAATAAAAGGAAAAAGAAGCTGGGACATATGTATTTTAGCCAAAGACAAAGCCAAACAATTACACGAAAGTTTTCGTATGATTGTTTGGCTTTTCAATAGCTTTTTAAGAGGAATGTTTCCGTAATGCTGTTTGTTAATACTCTTCATTCCCCATCGTTCCTTGTTCTTGTCGTTCATACAAAAACAATGCTACCTTTAAATTAGTTAAGTGGTCTAGATTATCAAAGTCACAGTTCAATTTTTCCTGAATTTGTTGAATTCGATAGTAGACCGTATTTTGGTGAAGATGCATTATTTCAGCTGTTTTTGAGACATTTTTATTCGAATATAAGTAGCTTTGTAAGGTACTCAACCATTCATTTTTTGTTCGATTATTTACTTGGGAAAGAATAGGTCCCAAAATATTTTCTACAAAGTATTCTGCTTCTTCTTCTGGTACATTAAATAAGTAGCGCTTATAGCCAAGAGCTTGAAAGTCAAACACCGATTCCTCTTTTTGAATGGGATCCATCTCTTTCTCTAATAATTCAGCATCTTTATAGGAGATGGGGAGGTGACGCATCGAGTAAACCGGACGGCCAATATAAACGAGTATATCCTTATAGCTCGCTTGTAATCGTTCTATATATTGTCTAACAACTTGAACATTCCCCGAATCTTCCTTCTTTGCGCCTAACAGCAGAAATAGTTTATTTCGATTTGGGAAAATCATCACTGAAAATTCTTTTTTGAATACTTGCCGCATCCCTTCCTCTAGCAAATGAAACTGCGTTAGTTCTTCAAAAGAATGCTGCTTGCTTTTGATTACAAGAAAGACAAAGTACTTGGAAGGAATCATCTCCTGTTTTTTTAAATAGCCTTGAACCTCTGTAGTTAAATTCAAGTTTAAAATATCTTTTAATAAAGCTTCCTTTTCCGCTTGTCTGCTCTTTAATTGTTCTTGGAGCTTTATTTGCTCAATCGCAATAATAGAAGCAGCATGCTGAAAGGAAAGCTCTCCCACAATATCGAGTGGAACGCTTTTTCCTGTAATCACTAAATAACCAATTGTTCCAAATGAAGATTGCACAGATAATGCCTGTCCAAACAACTCCTCCCTTTTATATATTTTCTGTAGCTGCTGGATTTGCAGGACTTTCCGATTTTCCCTAAGCCAGTCGCTTAAAAATGAAACATCGCCGCTAGAGGTTGGATGAGATATATCAAGCCGACCTAATGAATCAAAATAATAAATGCAATCATTTGGATTTCGGGCAAGACTTTTTACAAGTGATTGCATCCCGTTTCCTTCTAGCACTGTCTCATTTAATTGATTATGCAGTTTAAGAATTGTTTCTAACTGTAGAGCTCTTTGTTGTTTTTCATAAAAAGCACGTGCATTTACAATAGAGATGGCTATTTGACTCCCGATTGCTTCTAGAAATCGTAAATCCTCTTCTGTGAAAAAGCCTTCATTTTTAAAGTTATCAATCGTAAGAACGCCAATTTTTTGCTGCTGATAAACAAGCAACACAGACATACAGCTAACTGGCATTAAAGCATGAACCGTCGATTTCAGATAATATTGAAGTGTCTTATTCCGCATATTGGACATTGCTTTTTCAATTTCGTCGATTGTATTGATTAACATGCTTCTACCTTCTGCAAAAACGGTTCCGCTAATCCCTTCTCCTTCTAGCAGCTTATTTTGCAAATAAATATCTTCCTTAAAATTAACGGCAGCCTCAATTTCCAAATACTGATTTTCCTCATTCCAAAGCAATAAAAATCCTGCATCTGCCTTATCAATAGCGCCAATAACGTCTTCGATAATTTGCTGAATCAATTCCTTTAGACTATCATTTGTCGTAATATTTTTCGATACTTGTATAAATGTGTTTAATCGTCGCTCCATATTATTCTCGTTGCTCATTTACTTCCCTCTTTAATACAAATTATTTATTAAGATATTAGTATTATCCCCTTAAATTTATTTTTTGTTAAGAACATTCACGCAAAAAAACAGGACGGCTCGCTAACGAGTAGAACCGTCCTGTATCCATTTTTATACTAACTTATGTCCACAATTGGAGCAAAAATTCCCTTCCCCTGTTTTCGTCCCACAATTTGGACAGAAATTCGGTCGCTGCTTTTTCTCCTGACTCTGTGGTGCTGGTTCCGATGCTGGTTCCGATGCTGGTTGTTGATTTTGCTGCTGATTTTGATTTTGCTTATTCATTTTATCCATCATTTGATTAGCCATATTCATGCCCATCATCATTCCAGCCATGTCAGATGCCGTTCCACCACCAGAATTTTTCCCACTAGACATGCTATCTATCATGGAGATTTGTTGATATTTATCAATATTGCCAACCATTCCATGGGATGCATTTTTATTAATCATATCCTGTACTTCCTTCGGATAGCTAAAGCTCATGATTTGGAAGCCTGTGATAGAAAGTCCGCTTTCGGCCATTTGACTATCTAAATCTTCTCTTATGCCTTTAGCAATTTCAAAGGCATTTGCCTGCAGATTAAACATATCCTTTCCTTCTGTGACAATCCATTTCATAAGAAGCTGATCTAGAACGGAGATAATGCGTATTTTTACATCTTCCACTAAATACTGGTTCTTAATTCCTGCGATTTTATCAATTAAAGAAATATAATCATTTACTTTAAATTGAAAGGTTCCGTTCGCTCGAATTGGCATTCCTCCAGGAAGTCCAGTTGCTGGTATATTTATCGCATTTTTTGTACCCCATTTAACCGTAAATTCCTTTGTATTGACAAATAGCACCTCTACACGCATTCCGCTGTTAAATCCAAATTTGAAACCTTTTAAAGTTGATAAAAATGGGACGATTTGTGACTCAATATCATACTCTCCATCTTCTTGGAATGCTCCCTCTATACTGCCATTGTTTAAAAAGATAGCGTCTTGCCCTGGGCGAATAATTAATTTACTGCCCTTCTTAATTTCACGGTTTTTCCATTTATAGAAGATCATATCTTCTCTGAATTCTTCCCATTCCACAACATTTGCAAATTGATTGCGAAAAAATGACATCGTTCTATCCCCTTTCATTATTCAAATAACTGTTTAGAATTTCCCTCTACTTCCACTATGGGAGTGACCACCACCAGTAATCCCTCCACCACCACCTGAATTATTTTGTGGCTTTCGTTGTTTTGTCACTGTTTTTCGAATAAAGCGATCATGTCTATTTATAATCTTTGAATTTCGTTTATCCATATACGTATTGCCATTTACCGTTACTTTTCCGCCTGATCGGAAGACCATAATACTCACTACAATTCCCGCAAGCACAATAGAAACAATCAATTGGAAGCCCCAATGAGAAAGAAGTCCTAGCATCCCATTTGAACTATTTCCTTCGATATATTCATTTCGAGAGTCAGCAATTCCACTGTAATCATAATCATTTTCTAAATTTGCTGGATCATCAACCAAATAATAGGCTGATTCATGCATAAAGGTTGAGAACGCCTCAAAATAGTCACCTTCAGATAAAGCTGGCGTTATTTGTTCCCGAATATAATCTAAAGTAGCATTATCCAAATTATCTTCTGCCTTTTTAAAGCCGGCCAAATAAATATCCCTTTGTTCCATGTCAATTGCCAAAATAGCTGTATTTCCAAAAGGCTGATCATAGCCAGGTGCCTCATCATCATAATAATCCTCAACGTATTTCTTGATGTCTTTTCCATCTATACCATCTAATGTTAGTACCAATAATGCCGTTTCCGTTTCTTCCCCTAATTCCACTGCCAAGCTTTCTAGTTCTGTTCTTTCCGTATCTGTTAAAAGCATTGCTTGATCAAAAACAAATTGCTTTTGGTTTTCTGAAGCCGCCTTTACTGTCATACCAGAAAAAATGGACATTATTGCCAAGGCAATAAAAAGGAAACTACTATACTTGATTAACAACTTTCTCAAAAGAAGCCACCTCCCATAAAGAAGGAGACACATTTTAATGCTAGGAAGGAACTAGCGGCAATTCCACTAAACCATAATGCCACTTTTCCTTTACTAATTGGCGGTTTTCCTACTACTTTTCCTGTTTGCCCATTCATCGCAAAAATATGCTCTTGGTTTTCATAATCATAGCTTACCATCCATACAGGAAGTAACACATAGTCACTTCGCACCGCTCTCGTATCAATATTTTTATCTCGATAATGAATCGAATGATATCCAGCGAAAGTGGAGTGCACAAAGGAATCAACATAATCACTAATTTTATCTTTTGCTCTCGGCAATAACGCTGAATCTGTATAATTATATTTTTCCGATATAAAGCCAGCAAGATAAGGTGTTTTAAAATCTTTTAGCTGTTCATAAGGAAAAGGCTCTAATTTATCCATTAGCTCGTCATTCATTTTTTCAGAAGCATCTACTGGAATTTTCACATAATCTAAATTTATTTTCCGATAAGCTTCATAATACTTCGTTTCCGTATAAATATAATCCCCACTTGTATAAGTCCGAACCTTCGTACATGATGCTGTTACATCCACATCACTATTTAAATCATAAAGCCAAAATGGAACGTACATACCTGTAATGCTTTTTATCCGATCTGCACTCATAAATCCTTTTGGTGTTAGAAGTCCTTTTCTGCACCATTTTCGAAAGGCTATGATGGCCTCTTCTTTACTGATGGTAAAAGGAATTACTTTTTTAGGGGCAAGCACACCTGCCAACCGATCGGCGATCACTATTCCCGCACCACAAAAACTACAATTGGTTGCCGTAGTATCTGCTTCTGTTAATAACACTGCACCACAGTTGTCACAATGGTACTCCTTTACTTCATTTTCTTCAAATGATGCAGACATTAAATTGTCTGGATAGTTTTCAATATTCTCTTCATTTCCGCAGCTAGGGCAAGATAAACTGCCAGTATCTGCATTAAAGCTCATGTCTCCCCCACAATTTGGACATTTATAATGAAGGATCAAGTTAATCACCTCAATTTATTTATCTATCAATATACTAATAATAACTTAATTATCCTCTTACTGCTTTCCTACCCTTGAAAAAGGATGATATATACATATACTGATTGGATGTAGAAAAAGTTTCATTTTCCTATTCTCTCCTTAGAATCAAAGCCCATCACTTCATATTCTAATTTTCATAAAGAACTGGCATAATAAGGAGAAAAGGAGACAAAAAGCGAACGTTAGATGTGGTGTATCACAATAAACAATTAGGTACTTTCGAAACTTATATATAGGGGGAAAAGAATGAAAAAAGCACTTTTGATTATTGATGTCCAAAATGGCATGTTTCAAAAAGGGAATGTCGTACATAATGGCGAGCAATTACTTCGTCGTATCAAATCTTTACTGGATCAAGCACGCTTCACAAAAACACCTGTCTTTTACATACAGCATCAATCAGCAATTGGTAAACCGCTGGAATATGGTACACATGGTTGGGAAATCCATCCCGAAATCGCTCCAGAAAAGGAGGATATTATCATTCAGAAAACAACGCCAGATGCATTTTTTCACACTTATTTAGAGCAAGAGTTAAATCAATTAGAAATTGAGCAATTAATTATTACTGGCATCCAAACAGAAGCCTGTGTCGATACGACTTGTAGAGGTGCTTTTAGTAAGCATTATAAGATTACGCTTGTTTCTGATGCACATAGTACTTGGGATACTAATTTGTTAACAGCCGAGCAAATTATTGGGCATCATAATGAAGTTCTACGTTGGTTTGCAGATGTATATCCTTGCTCGAAGATAAGTTTTTAGGCGCTATTGCCAGGAGAAAAAGGTTAACTTAGAAGTCTTTTTTTAGCGTATATTTCTACTTGAAATAAACTCCTGTTAATGTTGATGTCACAGTATTATCAGGTTGTACTTTATATTATTTTCAGCTTAACAAGCTACTTTTCGTACAGCATTTTTTACTTTTTGATTATATCGGCTTTAAGATGTAAGATGCCTTCTCTGTTACCTTTTGTTGTTGGTATTCTTGGGTTGGGGCTCAAAGGGCGATTCTCTGTTACCTTTAAAGGGTTCCTTTTTGAGGTACTTTTCTTTAAATGTGTGTCGATTTGACAGTGGCATTGGCAGCGTTATTGGTATATAAAACCCCACTTACTATTGGTACAGTTCACCGTCATGCATTAAAATAAGGATTTCTTAGACTCACTCCCTTTTAAACAAGACGTTTTGTCCTGAATCAAGTAATCGGCAAAAGGGAAATAAGCGGAAGTTTTCCGGTTAAACGCAGAATAGAGCTTTTTTCGGGGTAAATAAGGGGATTTTTTCCGATTATGCAAAGCAAACTCTCCCTTTTTCGCATTTTTCGAGTCAATAGGCGGAATCTCTCCGTCTATTTAAGCCTTTTTTAATAATAATTACTAAATAAGCGAAATTTTTCCGTCTATTTTTCAACCCAGATGCTTTCCCTTATACCCCAACCGACAAGTGCGGACCCTCTCGAACCCTTGATACACAAAACAGCACTGCAAATGACAGAAGATTAGACATCTTTAACAGTCCCTAAATCATATTGCCGTTAACAAAAAAGCGGACCGCAAATTGCCTTTTTCAGCATTTACTGAAGGACTTTATATTTATTGCATTTAACTCATGTACCACAATAGGTTTTAAAAGCTGGATTCACCTTTTGCGGGGCTATGCCGTATTCTATTTGTTCTTTTGTATAAGCATATGGATTAGAAAGCATTTGCAATAATTCTTCCATTACACTTAAATCCCCGTCTTCTGCAGCATCAAGAGCTGCTTCTACAAGGTGATTACGAGGAATGACGACTGGATTATGCTTTTTCATTTTTTCACGTGCGCCTACTTCCCCACCTTCTTGGCTCTCTATTCTTTCCTTCCAAGCCTTGTGCCAATCAATAAATGCTTGATTTTTACTTAGCTCCAATTTATCTACTTCCCCTAATGCTAAAAAGCGGAAAGTATCTGTAAAGTCAGCTCGATTATTTTGCATGATGCCAAGGAGCTTCTCAATTAGTTCTGCATCTTGTTCTTCTTCTTTGGCTTGTAATCCTAGCTTTCCTCTCATGCCATCAAGCCAATGCTCTTGATAATACGTATTAAATGCATATAATTCATTTTGGGCTAGTTCCACTGCTTTTTCCACATTATCATGCAGTAATGGCAACAAGGCTTCCGCAAACCTCGCCAGGTTCCAGCCAGCGATTTTCGGCTGATTTCCATATGCATAACGCCCTTGGACATCGATGGAACTAAACACCGTCTCTAGATGAAAGGTATCCATAAATGCACAAGGACCATAGTCAATCGTCTCTCCGCTGATTGTCATATTATCCGTATTCATAACACCATGGATGAATCCTACCAACTGCCACTTTGCAATTAAGGTAGCTTGACGTTTAATCACCTCTTTAAACATTGCTAAATAGTGATTTCCATCTTTCTCAATCGTTGGAAAGTGGCGGTCAATCGCATAATCTGCAAGGGCTTTTAGTTCCTTCTTCGAATCAAGGGAAGCTGCATATTGAAAGGTCCCTACGCGCAGATGGCTTGCTGCAACTCTCGTTAAAATTGCTCCTGGCAAATCTGTTTCACGAACAATCTTTTCTCCAGTTGCCACGACTGCAAGACTTCTTGTTGTTGGAATACCAAGTCCATGCATTGCTTCACTTATAATATACTCTCTCAGCATTGGCTTAAGAGTAGCTCGCCCATCTCCTCCGCGAGAATACGGAGTGCGGCCAGAACCTTTTAATTGAACATCAACTCTATCACCTGTCGGCGTAATATGCTCACCGATCAACATTGCCCTTCCATCTCCAAGCATCGTTGGATGGCCGAATTGATGCCCTGCATACGCTTGTGCAAGAGGAAAGCCTCCTTCCGGAATCTCATTACCACTTAATACTTGTATCACCTCTGGGCTTTGCAATTGTTCCGTATTTAATCCTAATGTCTTTGCCAAATCGTAATTTAGCTTCACCAAGCTTGGCGAACTGACTGGATTTACCGTCATTTCAGAATAAAAAACACCTGGAAGACGAGCATAGCTGTTATCAAAATTCCAGCCAGCATTTATTTTCATTTCACTATTACTCATATTAGCTCCCTTCCAATCGTTATTTGGATATTTTCTATTATACCCTCTTCATCATATGGAACATGCAATAACCTCTAAATAGGTACGAAATCGTTTATTTTTTATACACTTCTTCTTTTGAATGAAAATCATCTTTTATGATTGTTTCTTCCATATTTTCTTTTGTTACAGCAACTGGTGAAAGCAAGATAGTCGGAACCTCTATTTTCCCATTATTCACCTTATTCTCCACAGGGATCATTTCTCCATTTGCCATCCGAACAGCAATTTGAGCTACTTCTTCAGCTAATGCTTTAATTGGCTTATATACAGTCATCGTTTGAGTTCCTTGGATTATCCGTTGTGCTGCTGGAAGATCGCCATCTTGTCCAGCAACAGGAATTTTCCCTTCTAGTCCATATTTTTTAAGTGCTTTAATGGCACTTCCAGCAGTTGCGTCATTTGCCGCGATAACAGCATCTATTTTATTGTCATTTGCTTTTAAAGCCTCTTCCATGTTACTGTATGCATATTCTGGATTCCAGTTTTTTGACCATTGATCATACACTACGGTAATATCACCTCTATCTATAAAAGGTTGTAAAACTTGAAATACGCCTCTTTTAATAAGATGGGCATTATTATCCGTATCTGCTCCTCCAATGTATACATACTTCCCTTTTGGCACTAATTTTGTAATTGCTTCCGCCTGCAATGTTCCAACCATTTCATTATCAAAGGAAATATATAAATCGACTTCGGCATTTTTTATTAATCGATCATACGAGAGAACCTTTATTCCAGACGAATGAGCTTTGTTCACAATAGTTGCCATTGCTTCTGCATTATGTGGGACTACGACTAATAAATCGACCCCTTTGCTTATTAACGTCTCTGCCTGTAAAATTTGCAAAGCGTCATCACCATTCGCAGCAACGCTTTCTACTTCTGCACCTAGCTCTTCCACTGCTTCTTTAAATAAATCTCTGTCTCTTTGCCATCTGTCTTCTTTCAAGGTATCCATTGAAAATCCTATTTTAAGCTTTTTAGTCTCTTCTTTTGCTTCTATTGTTTTGGAAGTAGCCTTAGACGGCAAATACCCTTCCTGTTTTCCTTGTTCCTTATAACAGCCAGCAAAAATACCTGTTAAGCATAGTAACAGAATGAACAATGTTTGTTTTCCTATCCGTCTCATCCAACTCTCTCCTATTTTAATCACTTTAGCTCTTTCTTCTAATGGTCTTGTTAATCAAAGAAGTATCTAGGACGTCTTATTCGCTAATAATAACTTCCGATATTCCTTTGGTGACATATTGCATAGCTTTTTAAAGACTTTACTAAAATAGTTGGGATCATGGTAGCCAACTTCGAAGGTAATTTCTTTTATACTTTTATCCGTATCTCTTATTAATTCCTTTGCCTTTTCAATTCGACATTCTGTTAAGAAATCAATATAGTTAACCCCTTGCTTTTCTTTAAAAATCTTGCTTATATAAATAGGACTAAGACCGACTTTCCTAGCCAATGAATCTAAGGATATATCTTCTTGAGAGTGGGAAAGAATATATTGCTTCAACTGATGGATCGCATCTGCTTCCAATCGTTCTGTTCTTTGTCTAAAAGAATGAACCATTTCATCGAGTAATCTCGTTGTTTCTACTTGCAATTCCCGATAGTTTAAAGGCTTATATGCATATAAAGGGGGATCTGTCTCCATTCCCAATTCTTCCATCACTCGCGATATAATCCAAAGAATTTCTAATATTCGTTGCTGTGTATGCAATACGTCTGCCGCTTCTTTTTCATAGTGCTGCAGAACATATAAAATATATTTTCGTACATTCTCCCATTGCCCCATTCGAATTTGGTCAGCAAATTCCTTTTTCCGGTGCTCTATTAATCTTCCACTCATCGTATCACTTGAAGATGCTGCTTCTTCTGAATAAAAACGATATTTTGTTGGTAAGGAAATATCCATCGTCGCAAATAGAGCTTCATGGTACGACTGGCGAACCTTCTCTAAGGAATCCGAAACATTCCCTATTCCAATAAAACAATCCGCTTTCTTCGTACGTTTAACAATGGAAAGCACTTGTTGAGCTAGAGAAGTTGCCTGTGAACGATAAGAAACTTTTTCGTCTCTAAACACAATGATAGGAAGATGACTACCATAAAGGGCACCTACCCAGCAATTTTTCGTTTCTCTAATTTTCTCTTTTATGACCGAATAAAGAGACTCTCCCCCTGTTGGCATTAGCACTAGCATGACAAACATTTCCTGTGTAGATGGCGTCTCTAACATTTCTACAAGCATATCAACATGCACTTCGTGGACATGATCGAATAATAATTGTGTTACCACATCAGTCTCCACTAGAGATAACGCTTTCGAAAATGCTTCCTCTTGATATTTTCTGACGATAGTTGCTCTATGTTCCTCTTTAATCTGCTGAAAAACCTTTCCGACCGTTGTAATAATTTCACTTGCTCTACTCGGTTTAAGAATATAATCCTTCACTCCTAGCTTTATGGATTGACGCATATATTCAAACGTATCAAAAGCAGTGACCATAATAAAGCGAACCATTGAATTGCTTGCGATAATCCTTTCCATTGCTTCCAAGCCATTGATGCCAGGCATTTTAATATCCATTAGTATTAAATCAGGTCGAAATGTTTCCGCTAATTCGATTGCCATTTTTCCATTTTTCGCTTGCATTATCTTTGTATCAGGAAAACCTTTTTTTATGATTGCCTCCATTCCATCTCTCTCTATTTGTTCATCATCTACAATGAGGAGTTTTATCATCATCCCACACCCTATTTTTTAATTTGAATGATCACCTTAGTTCCTGAGCCAATCTCACTCTTAATCGTTATGACATCTTCCTCGCCGTAAAACAGTCGTAATCTTTTTACTACATTGCTAAATCCTATTCCAATGCCTTTTGATTTATTTTCAACTAGCTGTGAATCCTCTGTAAGTAATAGGTTTATTTTATCCTTATGTATTCCAATCCCATCATCTTCAATTTCGATTAGGACTGTATCCTTCTCATCGATTACTCTTGCCCAAATCGTTCCACCATCCTCATTTGGTTCCACTGCATGAATAACTGCATTTTCAATAATTGGCTGTAAAGTTAACGACGGAATTTTCCAATCTAGACAGCATTCATCTATCTCCATAAAAAATCGTAATCTATCTGTGAATCTTGCTTTTTGTATATCCATATATTGCCTTACCACCATTATTTCCTCTCGCAGTGTCACCGACCGATCTAATTGCTTTAAATTGTAGCGCAGAATTCCTGCTACACTAACTAATAAATCACTTGTTTCTTCTGAACCTTCTAAATAAGCCTTTTTAGATATCGTATTTAAGGTGTTAAACAGAAAATGGGGACTGATTTGACTCTGTAAACTTTTAAATTGACTTTCTTGCAGTAATAGTTTGCTCTGCTGTAATTCATGTTCTAACTGTGCCTTATGTTTTATTTCTGAAATTAGCATATTAATGTTCTTTCTCATTCGATCAAAGGTTCTCGCTAGAAAGGCAATCTCATCTTTTGTTTCTACTTTCACCTGCAAATCAAATCGGCCCTTAGACAATTCGTTTGCTGCCTGGGTTAGCTTAAATATTGGTCTAGTAATAGTTAGAGAAAACCAATATGTTACCAAAAACAATACAAACATGATTAATAATAAAAGGAAGATTCCTAATTTCATTACTTCACCTGACTGTTTAATAATACCTCTATAAAAACGGTCATAGGTCTTTAGCTCTGTATCTACTAAAGATAAAGACATCTCTGAAATATATGTTGATATGCTTGTTACTTCAGAAAATTCCTGAGCTGCCGCTTCACTGTCATTTTCTGATAAAAATAGCAGAAGTCGATTGGTTGTTTCAATAAAACTATCCATTAAATGAACATAGTTTGTTAAGGTAAAATTGTTTTCTTCATTTCTTAGTGTAATAACACCTTGCTTTGCTTCTTCCATTCTCTTCTTACTTTGGTTAAGCTGAGACATATTTTCTTCAGATGGTTTTATCATGTAGTTATTTATATCAGTAATGACATTCTGGCTACTAGTGGTAACTTCGTTTAGTTTTAAATAACGCTGCAAAATCTCATTATACTGTTGTTGCGTCTTGTGATTATAGTAAGTAAGCGCAATCCATATAACAGACATGATAATCAAGACAATGGTTGTGAGCAGAAGAATTTTTTTCTGAATACTATTCATTTGTATTTTCCGCCTTTTGTATCTTTATATCTGTAAGATAGCCATTTTTATCTAACGGAACTTTTTCACCGTTCAGCCATTCCATCATTAACTGGACACTCTGTTCTCCCATTGCTTCAGGAGTTTGCTCTACCATGGCATCTAAGGTTCCCTCTTCTAATAGGGAGATGGATTCCGGTCCATCATCAAAGGAATATAAATAATAAGGATCGATTTGGTAACGCTTACTAATTTCTTTAACCAAAGTTCCCAAAACATTTGCATTAATAGCAATGAACGCATTCGTATCAGGTTCCTTATTTAAAATATCCTGTGTTGTCACAACTACTTGCTCTTTCGTTGTATCAATTGTTTTTGCATACACAACATTAATATCTTTATATTGTTTAAGTATCTCCTCTATGCCTTTCAATCGTTGTTTTTGAAAATATTCCTCCTGGGATTCAAGCATGAGAACAACCTTCCCCTTTGATCCCATATCCCTTACTAGTTGCTCTGCAATCATTTTTCCAGCTGAAAATTGATCGGACCCTACATAAGTTCTTCGCAAACTGTCAGCTATCGGAACATCATTGGCAACAGTAATGATAGGAACTCCATAAAAGGAGGCTTTTATTTTTGTCAAATTCTTAAACTCATCCGTATCTAACCCCTGAACAATAATTCCATCTACTTTCGATTGAATCGCTATTTCGACGTTTTTCAGAAAATCTTCCTGATTATGGCTATAGCTCCCCCAAACTTCAAGACTAACTTCTTCAATTTCCGCCTGCTTCTTCGCACCCTTTGCTACTTTATCCCAAAAAGGAGTATCTCTTTCCTGAGTGATTAAGACAAGACGCTGCTGATCTTGATTGTTCATCCTATCATCAGAGGGGAATTGCCAATCCGCACGAAAAACATTTTTTGCTGCATCAAATGTAAAATAACAAAGAATTAGGATGACCGTTAAAAATATAACCATAATTGTTTTTCGCAAAAGATCAGTCTCCTTCCATTAATTGTATCCCACAAACTCATCATAGCATCCTTTGTAGATTGTTCAATAGTTATCTTTTCTGGGAAAAGTAATATCATTTATCTAGTGGGAAATAACAGCAAAAAAGGGATTAGTGAAAAACGTGGCATAGGCTTGTCCTAGTGAAAAAGCGGAAAAGAGGAGAGACCGCTGTCTCTCCTTCTAGTTTATTTTGACTTTCTCGTCATTACATCAAATATAACCGCACCTGCTAAAACTCCGCCTCTAATCATATATTGATAAGATATTCCAACACCTAGTAAGTTCATCCCACTTGAAAGTGATGCCATAACGATTGCACCAATAATAGCACCTGTTACTTTTCCAACTCCTCCAGCAGCTGAAACTCCCCCTACATAGGCTGCAGCGATGGCATCTAATTCGAATAGAGTTCCGGCTGTTGTGGTTGCTGATTGAAGACGAGCCGTGAATAAAATACCGGATAATGCTGCCATCATTCCCATGGATCCAAAAACAATATAAGTAATTTTTTTGACATTAATCCCACTAAGGTGAGCAGCTTCTGGATTGCTTCCGACTGCATAAATATGTCTTCCAAGTACTGTTTTCGTAGTCAAGAAATGATACACAAAAACAACTGCAAGCATTACAATAACGGTCCAAGAGAATCCATTATATCCAGCAAGAATCCATGTAATATAAGCAATAATGATTGAAACAAATGCTAATTTTAAAATAAACATCGGTTTAGACAATACATCGAATTGATAGTTTAATTTGTTCCTTCTATTTGTTATTTCGCTATAAATATAGAGCAGAATCCCTATTAACCCTACCAATAAGGATAAAAAATGCAGTCCATTTACTTCAAACATGGATGGAATATATCCATTGCCAATTGCATTAAATGCATCATTTTGAATAATAATAGTTCCTGTTTTTTCCGTTACTTGCAATAAAGCCCCCCGAAAAATCAGCATTCCTGCTAAAGTAGCCACAAAGGATGGTATGCCTACTTGTGCTACTAACAGCCCATTAAATAATCCTACTACAATTCCTAGAATGAGAATGATGGGGATGGAAATATATACAGATACGCCTGCCTGTGTCAGTAGGATTGCGGCAATCGCCCCGAGAAATCCCGCAACATATCCAACAGATAAATCGATATGACGAATAACTATAATCAATGTCATCGCAACTGCAAGCACGGCTATATATCCTGCTGAGTCTAGTAAATTACTTATATTTCGCGAAGAGATAAATAGTCCGTCTGTCATAATCGTAAACGTAAGAATAATAACAAACAAAGCGATATACATTCCATAATCACGAATATTCGCTCGAATAAGTGCTTTTGCTTCTTGATACATAATCCTTCCACCCTCCCTATTGTGTTGCCAGTTGCATAATGTTTTCTTGATTCGCTTCTTCTATAGACAATTCACCTTTTAATTCTGTTTGCGCCATGACATACACTCGGTCGCTCATGCCAAGCACCTCTCCTAGCTCAGAAGAAATCATGATGATGCTTAATCCTTCTTCAATCAGCTTATTCATAACAGTATAAATTTCAAATTTAGCACCAACATCAATGCCACGGGTTGGTTCATCTAAGATTAATAGTTTTGGGGCAACAAAGAGCCACTTTCCAAGTGAGACTTTCTGCTGATTTCCTCCACTTAAATTACCTGCGAACTGTTCAAGTGATGAAGCTTTTATATGAAGCGACTTTTTATAGGAGTCAGCAACCTTAATTTCCTCATTTTCATTAATGACTCCTTTTTGCGCAATTCCTTTCAAATTAGCAGCGGAGATATTACTCTTAATATCTTGCAGCAAGAATAATCCGTCTCCTTTACGATCTTCTGTTACATACGCTATTCCCGCTTGAATAGCATCACTCGTATGTTTAAATTTTTGCGGTTCCCCATTCAAATACATTTGACCCTGAATCTTATACGATTTTGCATTTCCAAATATACTTAATGCAAGCTCCGTTCGTCCTGACCCCATTAAGCCTGCTATCCCAACTATTTCCCCTTTTTTCACATGGAGGTTAATATTCTTTACCACATCTCTCCCTAATTGAGGATCAAAGGCACTCCAATTTTTCAGCTCTAAAATAGGGGTTCCTTTTTCTTTCTTATTTCGTTTTGGATAAATATCCTCTATTTCTCGACCAACCATGTTTTTAATAATAAAATTCTCTGTAATTTCTCCTTTAGCAGCTTCTAGGGTACAAATCGTTTGGCCATCTCGAAGGACAGTCGCTTTATCTGCTATCGAGATAACTTCCTTTAGCTTGTGGGAAATCATAATACAAGTAATCCCCTGATGCTTTAGTTCCTTTAACAAGCGAAGAAGATTTTCACTATCATCCTCATTTAATGCAGCTGTCGGTTCATCTAAGATAAGAAGCTTTACATCTTTACTTAATGCCTTAGCAATTTCAATTAGCTGTCTTTTCCCGACACTTAAATCTTTTACAAGTGTGTCTGGAGCAACATCCAGTTTTACTTTTTCTAGTAATTTCTTTGACTCTACAATCGTTTGGTTCCAATTGATTACTCCACCTTGCTTCACTTCATTGCCAGCGAAAATATTTTCATACACTGATAAATCAGGAAATAAAGCAAGCTCTTGATAAATAATGACAATCCCTGTTTTCACACTGTCACTAATTTTATGAAACTGTTGAATTTCATCTTCAAAGACAATATCCCCCTCATACGTTCCATATGGATGGACTCCACTCAACACTTTCATCAAAGTCGATTTACCAGCTCCATTTTCTCCTATTAAACAATGAATCTCTCCTTTATTAACCTTGAAATTCACATTGCTTAACGCCTTAACTCCTGTAAATTCTTTTGTGATCCCATTCATTTCAAGAATATATTCACTCATTTTCTTCCTCCTTTAAAAGCTGACAAGGGAATGGATGAAAGGGCCGACCTCCCTTGATATATCAATCACCAAAAGCAATCGATATAGCCAATGGAGGCCGAACATTTTTTTTTTGGAAGTCCCTTCTATAAAATTACTTTAATCCTGTAAATTCACTTGCTTCATAATAGCCTGAGTCAATTAATTCTGTTTGGACATTATCTTGATCTACAACAATGACATTTGTTTGCTTCGCACTTACTTCAATCGCTCCATTATCATAAGAACCTGTAGTTTCTGGTGATTTTCCATCTAAGATATCAACAGCAATCCCCATTGCGTCCGTTACTAAGGTACGAACATCTTTAAATACGGTCATGGATTGCTTTCCATCAATCACATATTGAATAGATGCCTTTTCTGCATCTTGTCCTGTCACGGTATAACTAGAAATATCTCCATCAGAAGCGAAAACATCAGCAATTGCGCGGGCAGTTCCATCATTAGGCGCTAAGACAGCAACATCGCCCTTCATGTCTGTTCCTACCGCTGTTAAATGAGTTTGTGCTTTATTTTTCGCTTCGTTTGGATCCCAGTTTGTTGTAACCTGGCCTAAGATTTTACTCATTTCATCACGACTAAGCTCTTGCTTATCTTTTAACTTTTCTGCTTCACTTGAGTTAGCAATTTTGAATGTTCCATCCGCAATTTTTGGTTGAAGTACATTCCATGCTCCCTCAAAGAATAAAAAGGCATTGTTATCTGATGCAGCTCCTGCATATAGATACAAAGGGACATCCTTTCCTTCTGAATGCTCAATCAAATATTGCCCTTGTGCAGCACCAACTGCCACACTATCAAAAGTGACATAGTAATCAACTGCATCAGTATCTGTAACCAAACGGTCGTATGAAATAACTTTAATGCCATCTTTTTTAGCAGCCTCAACAGCTGCCGCTGCTGCCGCTCCATCTTGTGGAGTTATAATAAGTACTTCAATTCCTTTATTAATTAACGTTTCCACATTTTCTTTTTCCTTCGCAGAAGAACCTTGGCTGAATAAAATTTCAGTCGTATATTCAGAGTCTTTTAAGGCATCTTTAAAACGCTGTTCATCCTGTACCCAGCGTGGCTCATCTTTCGTTGGCAAGACAATTCCCACACTAATTTTATTGCTGCTTCCACCTGTGCTGTTGCAAGCTCCCATCAGAGCAGCAATTAGCACTACTACAAGTAATAAGGATATGGATTTCCATCTTTTCATTGATTTTTTCCCCCTTTGAATTTGGTTCTTTCCTTTCTTTACAGTTAAAATTGTATGAGAAAAAACGCCTTTTTGTAAGCGTTAACAATAGTACTCTTTTAATATCATCTGTATTTTTTTAATATAGGGGTGGTAAAAGGATTTTATTTGGCTTAGCAATGCTTGAGGGTAAGGATATTTCAAAAGTGGAGCACTTCATCTTTTATAGTGGTAAAAAAAATAGCCCTCATTCGACTAATGAAGGCCGTTCTTTCAACCAATATACTAGCTATCCAACCAGTTACTTTACAATCACTCTATTTCCGTAAGGTATGGTATTTTTCTTTTTCTTCATTTTATTTTGGTACATATTATCATCTGCTTCTGTAAATAACGCAGTCATTTTTCCAAGGGAGCTTGAAACAAATGCATAGCCTATAGACATTTTTACAGTAGTATCCGTATCCCTTTCCTCATCGCCGCTTAATTCCATGGACATACGTTTGTACAACTCTTCTATTTCTTCCTTTCCCATTCCTTGTATTAGTAGGACAAACTCGTCCCCACCGATCCTTGAGACCGTTATATACGGGGAAGAAAAAGTGTTTAGTATTTTTCCAGCTTCTTTGATTAGATCGTCACCTTGTTTATGCCCATATTTATCATTTACCTGCTTTAGTTCGTCTAAATCACATAAAATAATAGCGATTGCCTCATCTATTTTTGTATCAAATTCTTCCATCTTTTGTTCAAAATAAAATCGATTATGTACCTCTGTCAGTGCATCATGAATCAGTTGATACTCTAAATTTTGTCGCAGTCGCACTTTCTCATCAATATTGCGAATAATTCCATGTATAGCTACTAGATTCCCTAGTTCATAAATAGGGGTGGCATATTCCTCAAACCACTTATAATTACCGTCTACACATCTCATACGTTGGATCAATGGCTCACTATAATCTATCTTTCCAATGAGTTTTTTGTACATAATATGATAATCATCTGGATGGATTAATTCTAAAGGAGCATGGGGATTTCGATAGAATTCCTTAACCATTCCCTCTCCTAAAATATAATCGGTGGATGGACTAATATACGAATGTCTCATTTGCGGTCTTACTTCATATCTGTAAACAATATCCTTCGAGCTTTCCACTAAGCGAAACATAATATCTTCCCTTTCCATTTTCACTTTCCAGCTATTATGTTTTCGTTTGGCATTTACCTTCCAAAAGAAAATACCAAATATTATCCCGCAAAAAAAATAGAAAATCCCCATCTTCATCCTCACCTTAAATTTGTGAGACTATCATCGGCATATTACAACGATCTAAATACAGAAAAAAACTAATCTTCTTCCGATTAGCCTTCCGTTTATAAAGATAAATCGGTAACTGGCTGACTTAATCTCCAAGATCTTAGTCCCTATAGCTTTGCGTCTTCACCTTTCGATGAATTTGCCTTTAACACCTTAATATATTTAATGAATTATTGCATTACATTTTTTCCTTTTTCTAGCTTCTATTACAAATTTTATAGGAAAATAGTCAGATGCACAAGAGATAGGAAGGACTTTTTTCACATTTTCTTACATAACTAGCAAAAATATCACTTCCTATTTAATTTGAAAAATTCACAAAATCTCCATTTCTCTTTCCTCTTTTTTGCGGTTTAGTTTGATATCTTAATAAATAAGCAATCAAACTAAAAAGGGAGAATGCGATTAAGATGAAAAAAAATAAACTTATCATCCCAATATTCATTACAATAGTATTTGCCATAACTATCTATTTATTAATCAATCAAAATAATCGCTATGAAAAAATGGAAAGTGGAGATGTTAAACAACTCGTCCATGATTATAGTACTGGCAAAATATCAGCCGTTTCTGCTTCGATTAGCTCCGATACACTAACAGTAAGCACGCCTGAAAACGAGGAACTTATCTATCAGTTGCCTAAAGGTGAATTTTTCGTATCATTTGCTCCTTACTTAATTGATACACACCCTTGCGCAATCCATAATCTAGCAGGTTGCCGCGGAGAATTGGCTAATAAGGAATTTGCTGTATATATTGAAGATCAAGATGGAAAGGTTTATGTGGATGAACAGATAACATCCCAAGCAAATGGTTTTATCGATGTATGGCTTCCTCGCAACAAGGATTTTAAAATGACTATCTCTTATAATGGCAAGACAGCTAAGACCGAATTTGCTACTTTTAAAGATGATAACACTTGTATTACTACCCTTCCTTTAACCTAACATGCTAAGTAGGTACCTATTTTCTAGGTTACCTACTTTTTTTGACAGTTACTTAATTTCGTAATAATCCTGAGAATGATAGCTTCGAAATCCACAAGACTCGTAAAGCTTAAGCGCACGAGCATTTTTGGCTTCTACTTCTAAAAAAATCGGCAAGCCTTTTTGCTCTTCTTGTTTTACTACTTTCGATAATGCCCTTCTGCCAATTCCTTGCCCGCGGAACTCTGGAAATACCACAAAACCATAAATCCATGCTTCTCCATTCATTTCAGAAACTCTGATTTTCCCTGCTATTTTTCCATCCACCTCAATAATCATACGGTGATCATCATCCAGTTCCCTTATTGTTTCTACATATGCTCTGACATCCTCTTCCACCATTCCAAATCCTCGGACATCAAGCTGGATTTCTACTTCTTTGTCATGAACATAATCATAGGGTCTTAACTTAATCGCTGTGTCCTCGATTATGTTTGCCTTCTGCCATTTCATTTGATGCTCCGAAAAGGTATAGGAACAAGGAATTTTCTCTAAAAATGCTTTCGCACTCTGGGATGTAGCAGGAGCATTCAATAATATGCTCGTCGCCCCTCTCCTTCTTGCCTCCTCTAGACCTTCCGCCAGTAATGCTGTAAAAATCCCTTTTCTTCGATACTGTGGATGAACCATGCCACAAAACTCTACTTTTCTTCCAAAATAGTAGCTTCCTAAAAATCCAACTAGTTTGCCGTCTTCATTATGGAAAAAGTCCTCTTTATTTTCTCCATTTCGGTTTTCTAGCATATCGAAGTTAAGCTTTAACTCATATCCTTCCTCTTGCTCACAAATTTCTTTAAGTGATTTTATTTCTGCAATTTGCTCTTTTGACAGCATATTTATTTTCTCCTCTAATTTTGGATAGGAATCGGAAGGATTCTCCTAAGAACATCTTCCAAATAATCACATTCAGTGCTACTTACTCGATCATCCTCTATAACAGTATACGTACAATTGTCGCTGTTTAAATATTTATAAATAATATACGCTTCATCTATTTCCTCTTTTCCCAAAGCACTGATATGTTGGTTGGGTACAGAAAGGGATTCTATCCTTCTCTTCACTTCTTGAATATCTACCTGATTGACTTCATATATTTGTTGATAAATAATTTTATTTCGTCTAATAAGAAAAAGCTTTATTCGATAGTCAGCTAAGGATTCTACTGCCATTATTAGATGATTATCCACCATAAAACTTACTACTGATTCTGTTTGCAAAATCGTATTTATTTTCGTAATCGTATCTCTAATTTCTGCTGCCTTCTCAAACTCAACATTACTGGAGGCTTCAATCATTTTTGTGGACATCTCTTCTAGTACACCATTATCCTTTTTATTAAATAAAGCGATAAGCCGATGAATAATTTGTTGGTGAGCTTCTTTGGCTATTGGATCAAAACAAATCCCCATACACTTTCCGATGGAATAATTCAAGCACGGACTTTGACTCCACTTCTCTTGGGAGCAATTTATTTTATAAAATGCTTTTATTCCATTTATCACATTTTCTACTGTTCCTTTACTAGTGAAGGGACCAAAGTAATAATGAACATCGTCCTTATCTAACTCATTGGCGATCTCCATATGATAGTTTCCCTTCTGCCATCGAAAAACGATGTAGTTATAAGCCTTTGTTGTTTTCATCATTCTATTGTACATAGGTTGAATTTCCTTTATTAACTTACATTCCAGCATCAATGCCTCAAATTCCGTATCTGTTAGGATAAAGTCGAAATCCTTTATATGCTTTACAAGCTTCTCCCATTTGCCAAACCGATTTTTCGAATGCTGGAAATAGGAAGAAACTCTATTTTTTAATTTTTTTGATTTGCCAACATAAATGATGTGACCAGAGGAGTCTTTCATCAAATACACCCCTGGAGATGTTGGCAGATTTTTTATTTTTTCTTTAAGCTCCAAGTCGATTCCTCCTCTGGATTGTTTAAAAAGTAGTCATCTTTATTCCATGTGTCATCGTATCAATCTCTACTTCTCCTCCAATTGGAAAAGTAAAGAATGGTTGAATATGTCCAAAATCAACATTATAGAGAACAGGGATTTTTTTCAAAAGAGGATGTTTATCCAGAATAAATAGAAGCTGCTCCTCTGACATCTTAGAAGCTTTTTGAAATCTCCCAATTACTAGCGCTTTTATGGAGCCAGCAGTCTGTAATAAAGAAGTTAAGTCTCTTGCAAACGTTTCTGGAATGGTTAATTCATCATCTTCTACAAACAGAAGGCTGTCTTTCAGATTTGGCATATATTCTGTTCCCTGCAGTAAATTTAAGGTACATAGATTACCGCCAAACACTTGCCCTTTTGCCCTACCCTCTTGGTATACTTCCCAGCCACCAGGTTCATAGTTACGATTTTCTTGATCCAAATACCATGCATCATCTGTCCATACATCAGAAGGCTCAACCATAAATTTCTGTGATTCCATCAAGCATTTCTGGAAATATTCCGTTTGGTATTCCTGTAACTTATCCATTTGAAAGCTAGAAAAGTGCGGTCCTGAATATGTAATAAAATCAGCCTTTGTTGTGATGGCTGTTGCTAAAGCAGTAATATCACTATACCCACAAAGTATCTTTGGATTGTTTTTTATTAATTCATAATCCAAATAAGGCAATAGCTCATTACTGTTAAATCCACCAATTACAGTTAAAATCCCTTTCACCTTTTTATCCCGAAAAGCATCATGAATATCTTCTATTCGATGTTCTATTGTCGTGGAAAACTGTAAGTCGGATTCAAAAATATACTTACCAAACGTAACAACAAATCCAAAATCCTCTAATCTTTTCTTTGCTTGCACAATTCCCTCTTCCGATAAAATTTTTGCACTTCGACTAGGAGCGATTACTCTAATTTCATCCCCCTTTTGTAGCTTAACAGGTACTCTCATGCCTATTCCTCCTCTTTCTTTTTATTAAAACACAAATAATCTTATATTTCTGTAACTTTTAGGGAGGACAAAACGTATATTTTACAAAAGAAAAAGGTGCTTCATTGGAAAAGGAGGAATAACTATGTTTACATTTTTTTTAGTCATTGGGATTATCGCGATTTTTATCGCTGTAACTATGGTAGGCGCATGGCCCGATGGACGGCAACATAGAAACCATTATTTCACAGAAACAAAAGAAGATCGCGCATTAAACACAAAGATTTCCATAGTAGTTGGTTTGATTGGGATTGTGTCATTAGCAATAGCTACAGCAATTTATTATTTTGTAAATTGAGTGGGACAAGGAACCCGGCCCCACGTCCCACTACTCCAACTCCTTCATTCGCTTCGTCAAATCCAGAAACTTTCTATCTAATTCTGCATATTTTTTATCCTTTGGTGTCATAAAGCTTAATTTTCCTAGAACTTCTTGTCTTTCTGTTTCTAGCTTTAAACGCAGTTCCTCTTTATTGTCCCTTTCCTGCTTCTCCGATTCTGTCCATTGCCTCTTTAAGAATCCTTCTGCTAAAACTATTTTGCTTGTTGTTGTTTTCTCCAAAAAATAGCGGTCATGGGAAACGATTAGAAGAGTCCCATTATATTGCGATAACGTTTCTTCTAATTGTTCACGGGATGGCAAGTCAAGATGGTTCGTTGGTTCATCCAGAATAAGCACGTCTTTTTCTTCTAAAATATATGCCATTAACTTACACTTTACCCGTTCCCCCATGCTCATATTTTTTATCGGTTCCTTCCATTGGGACGGCATAAACCCTAGATGTTTCATTAACGTTTGTACTTTTCCCCTTGCAGCAAACGTCTCAGTAAAAAATAGCTGTTCTGGTGTTTCCTCTAAAGGGAGATCAAATACTTCCTGTGTTAAATACCCCATATTGGCCGTAGGAGAAATCCAGGCTTCCCCGTCTGCTTTTTCTTTTCCTAAAATAATGTTTAATAAGGTTGTCTTCCCGCTTCCATTCGGACCTATAATAGCAACCTTCTCGCCATATTGAATCGTAATATTCCCTTTTTCAAACAAAACGCGAGAGCCAAATTTCTTCGATAAATCCTTAATCTCCAAAAAGCGTTTTCCTTTCTTTTTATTCGCTTCAATCGAAAAAGATACCGTATACTCTTCTTCTACACGCTCCACTTTATTTCTTTCCAGTTCCTTTTCCAATCGTTTTTGCTTCGATTTCACTTGAGCATCCATTCGTTTCGCCTTTGCCCGATAATATTCCTTTGGAAACTCTTGTTTGGTTGATTGCGCATGTGCCTTTTGCGCCCAAGAGGTAATCTCTTTCATTTGTCCTTCGACTTGTTTAATCTTCTTTTGTTGTTTATCATATTCCCTCTGCTGGGTTAACCTTTTCTGTTCGCGCGCTTCCATATAACTGGAATAGTTTCCTTTATGTTCAATAAGCTTCCTACTTTCAATAGACCAAATCTTTGTGGTTACACTATCTAGAAAATAACGATCATGAGAGACAAGGAGAATGGTACCCTTATATTTTTTGATTTGCTGTTGAAGGAGTTTCATACTTCGCTCATCTAAATGATTGGTTGGTTCATCTAAAAGCAGTATGTCTGCTTCAACAGCAAAACCTCTAGCAAGCCGAGCTTTTAACTTTTCCCCACCGCTCATATTCTGAAAATCATTTGTTGGCACTTGCCATTTTTCCAACAGCTTCATTTCAGTTGAATTTTCTTCCGCTAGGTCATAGTTTTCTGTTTCTTGCTCAACCATTCTAATAACCAAATTTTCCTTTATCCACTTCAAATGCCCATTTGTAGGAGCTATATCTTGATTTATTAATTGCAATAATGTTGATTTGCCTGCACCATTCTTGCCAATAATCCCAATAACCTCTCCCTGCCGTACACTTGCATTTATTTTTTCAAAAATGGTTGCATCCAACACTTCATAACTGATATTCACTAATTTAAATAGTTCTGTCATCCGATCAAACCCTTTCTATGAAGGGAGAAAAAAAATCCTCCCAATTTTCCTTGGAAGGATTAGCCGTACCTAATTATCCGCTCGTTCCCAATCATGATCATATACAAAAAAACCGTGCATATCGACCACTAATTGTGCGCATACCATTAGAGATATACACAGAAAAGCGTTATATGAAAATGGGCAGACTAATCCTATTTTTGGTTAATTTGAAATTTTTTCATTCAAATTGTTGAAAAATAAGATTAGTTCTTCATCGTTCACCCATCATCCCTTTCGTTGTAAGTAACTGTAGTATAACATACTTTCTGTAATGTAATCCATTTCTGACAAAAAATATGGAAAAATTTCACTTTATATTCCTATCTGTACAATATCACGATTGTTTAGTATTATTTTAATTATGTTTTTGTTAGATAATCTAACATAAGATATCCAAAACTTATCAACATCAAGAATAATGCGAAAAGGAGTTACACGAATGAAGCAAAAAAGAATGTCTAAATTTATTTTATTCTTTGTAGTTATCTTAACTATATTGAGTATTATTTCTCCCATAACAAAAGCAGAAGCAAAGGAGAAAGTATATCAGATTGCAACAGATATTACATTTGCACCATTTGAATTTCAGGATGTAAATGGTGATTTCGTTGGAATTGATATGGACTTAATCGCTGCTATTGCAAAAGACCAAGGCTTCCAATATGAAATGAAGCCACTTGGATTTAACGCTGCTGTTCAAGCGCTTGAATCAAACCAAGTAGATGCTGTTATTGCCGGAATGAGTATTACAGAGGAAAGACAAAAGAAGTTTGATTTCTCTGATTCTTATTTTGATTCAGGTATCATTATGGCGGTTGATAGTGATAATGAGACCATCTCCTCTTATGAAGATTTAAAAGGTCAAAAAGTTGCTGTGAAAACAGGAACAGAAGGTGCTAGCTTTGCAGAGAGCATCAAAGACGAATACGGATTTTCAATCGTGACTTTTGACGATTCTGCTAATATGTACGAAGAAGTAAGAACAGGAAATTCCGTTGCTGTATTTGATGATTATCCTGTATTAGCATATGGAATCAAGCAAGGAAATGGATTAAAAATTGTCACAGATAAAGAAGCAGGAGCATCATATGGTTTTGCTGTCTCAAAAGGACAAAACACAGAGCTTCTTGAGATGTTTAACACTGGTTTGGCTAATTTAAAGGCGTCAGGTGAATATCAAAGAATATTAGATAAATACTTAGAAACTGGCTCAGATGTGGAAGAAGGAAGCGGCTTTTTCGGTCTATTGAAAGAAAGTTTCCCAAGCTTGCTATCTGGTTTAAAAATGACATTGATCTTAACCGTTATTTCTCTGTTAATTGCAACCGTACTTGGGATTATTTTCGGATTATTACGTATTGCAAAAAATAAAGTGTTAAACACAATCGCTATTATTTACATCGATATATTCCGAGGAACACCATTAATCGTTCAAGCATTCTTTATTTATTTTGGAATACCAGCAGCTCTTGATTTTCGTATTTCAGCTGTTGCTGCCGGTCTTATTACCCTAAGTTTAAATGCTGGTGCTTACATGGCTGAGATTGTCCGCGGAGGAATTCAATCGGTTGATAAAGGACAAATGGAAGCTGCACGTAGTCTGGGACTTCCTTATGGAAAAGCAATGAGAAAAGTCGTCCTTCCACAGGCGATTCAATTAATGATTCCAGCATTTATTAACCAGTTTGTTATCACCTTGAAAGATACGTCTATTCTTTCGATTATCGGTATCAATGAATTGACACAAAGCGGAAAAATTATTATTGCAAGAAACTTAGAATCATTCCAAATGTGGCTAATTGTCGGCATTATGTACTTTATTGTCATTATGATTCTAACAAAAGTATCAAATGTATTAGAAAGAAGGATAAAAAATGGCCAAGCTTAAAGTGACGAATCTGAAAAAATCATATGGTAGTCTCGAAGTATTGAAATCAATTGATTTACAGGTAACAGAAGGCGAAGTTGTTTGCTTAATCGGTCCTTCTGGATCTGGTAAAAGTACCCTTCTGCGCTGTTTAAATATGTTAGAAGAAGTAACAAGTGGAGAAGTAGTAGTAAATGACTTTAAATTAACCGATAAAAAAAATGACATAAATAAAATTAGAGAAAATATTGGAATGGTGTTCCAGCACTTTAATCTTTTTCCACACTTAACGGTATTAGAAAATATCACGCTAGCACCAGTTGATTTAAAGAAAGCAACGCCACAGCAAGCGAAAGAAAAAGCATTAGCACTTTTAGATCGAGTTGGTTTGAAAGAAAAGGCGAACGAAAATCCAGCTAAATTATCTGGTGGCCAAAAGCAAAGGGTCGCAATCGCACGTGCCCTTGCCATGAATCCTGATATTATGCTATTCGATGAACCAACAAGTGCCTTAGATCCGGAAATGGTCGGAGAAGTATTGAATGTTATAAAACAATTGGCACAAGAAGGAATGACCATGGTTATCGTTACACATGAGATGGGCTTCGCTAGAGAAGTGGCGGACCGTGTAATCTTCATGGATAATGGATACATTGTCGAAGAAGGTACACCACAAGAGATCTTTGGAAACCCACAAAATGAGCGTACGAAAGATTTCTTGAATAAAGTATTGTAAAGCTTATGGGGACAATCAATTGTCCCCATCTTTCTTTAGTCCTTATAATGCTTCTTCCCCCACTCCCCCATTAAATCAAGAATGGGGATAAAGCTTACTCCCTTTTCTGTTAAAGAATACTCCACTTTAGGCGGCACTTCTTTATATACTTCTCGATGTACCATTTGATCTGCTTCCAATTCCCTTAGCTGTCTTGTTAAAATTCCTTTTGAAATGCCTGGTAACAGCCTTTGTAGTTCATTAAAGCGTTTTGTTCCTTGACTTAAATGCCATAAGATAATAATTTTCCATCTTCCCGCTGTTAAATTTTGCGTATAAGTAACAGGACAGAACCCTTCCTCTTCACTCGAGTCAGGTGTTCTTTGAACAAAATAACGAGCCATCTGATCTATCTCCTTTCCCATGGTACTATTTATGTGACTATGTCATTAAAAAATAACTACTTTTATTTTTCTAACTATGAATATACTATATACCTATATTGAATATACAACAACACATCTTGTCAGAAACATTTGGTTATAATGAAATAAGAAAATGAATGGGAGGAAATATAAAATGAAACTATTAGTAACAGGTGCTACTGGTAAACTCGGCTCTAAAATCGTGAATGTTTTACTATCAAAAGTTTCTGCTGACCAGCTTGCAGTCAGTGTTCGTCATCCTGAAAAAGCAGAAGATTTACGTGTAAAAGGTGTAGATGTTCGCGAGGGAGATTTCGATAAGCCAGAAACATTGGAAACAGCCTTTAAAGGAATTGATCGATTATTGATTATTTCAGCAGATGGAGACACGGAAACAAGAATTCGTCAACACAGTAACGCAGTCGCGGCAGCCAAAAATGCTGGTGTTTCGTTTATCGCATATACAAGTATTGCAAATGCACAAGAAAGCACAAATTTCCTTGCTGAAGTTCACAAAGCAACAGAAGAAGCTATTCTTCAAACAGGCATCCCCTATTCTTTCTTGCGTAACAACTGGTACCTTGAAAATGAACTTTCTACTATTCAAGGTGTTCAAGCGGGAGTACCATGGATTACCTCTGCTGGAGAGGGAAAAGTCGGCTGGGCTTTACAACAAGACTACGCAGAAGCAGGAGCAGAAGTACTAGCAGGAGAAGGACATGAGAATACGATTTATGAGCTGTCTGGCAAACTATTATCTCAGGAAGATATCGCTGCTGCTGTTAGCACAGTGATTGGAAAAGAAGTACCCGTTCAACAGGTTGATGACACAACTTATGCTGAAATAATGACTAAAGCTGGCGTACCAGACTTTGTCGTTCCTATGCTTGTTGCAATTCAAAAGGATATTCGCGAAGGTTCCCTAGAAATAGAAAGCGAAGACTTTGAGAAATTGCTTGGACGTTCGGAAACTCCTGTGGTGGAAGGGATAAAACAACTTCTCAATGGTTTAAAATAAATAAGTCCATATAAGAAAACAGCCACACCCTTTGATTCATGGAGTGTGGCTGTCACGTATTCTACGACTACTTATTTTTTAAGCTTCTACATTATCTGCTTGTTCTTTCGCTTCTTTTAAAATTCTTCTTCTGTTATAAAGCATTAAAGCAAGGGTAAGAACAGCAATGATAATTGCGCCAATTACTTTTATATCTAACAATTTTACGATAAACCATGGTAGTGGACTTGCTGCATAATCAATGCTTGACACTAAGCTTGAACCATTAGGAATCGCAAAGTTTACTAAGCTAGCTGCATTTGTAAAGATAGGCGCTAAATCTGTAGCAAACCATAGACCTAATATTGTAATAACAAGACCCACAATGAATGTACGGAATACATTCCCTTTTGTAATTGGGACAATTAACACAAAGGCAAATGGTAAACCAGCTAAACTTGCAAATGGTAATAAACCGTTACCTGGAAGTATTGCTGCAAGAACTAATGATATTGGTACAAGTAATAGAGATACAACTAACGTAGTTGGATGACCAATCCCAACTGCTGAATCAAGACCAATAAATAGTTTCCCAAAATTTTTAAAGCGTTTTTCAATCAAATCTTGTGTTGCTTCCGATACAGGCATTAATCCTTCCATTAATACTGCTGCCATTTTTGGAATTAACACTAATACTGCTCCCATTGTAATCGCTAAGTTAAGAATACCTTTTACATCATAACCAGCTATTAATCCAAGAATTCCACCAATAATGGTTCCAAGGAATATTGGTTCACCGAATACACCTAGTCTTCTTTGTAACCCATCAGCATCTAAATTAATTTTATTAATCCCAGGAATCCAGTCTAAGATTTTATTCACAACGATGGCAATCGGTACAAATGATGCAGTAAAACCATGCGGCAATGATACTCCTTCTAATCCAAGATGCTTTTCGACACTTTTCGCAGTCAGGTCAGCAATAACCATAATAACAATCATATTTATAATAGCTGCAAAAATACCCCACCAAAAACTATCTGTTAAAACTGCAACAATCGATCCTGTAAAAGCAAAATGCCAGTAGTTCCAAATATCAATATTAACCGTTTGTGTCGTTCTAGTAAGTAACATCACTATGTTCACTACTAAACAAACTGGAATAATCAGTGCCCCTACTTTTGAACCAAACGCGATAGCGGCGGCAGCTGGCCAACCTACATCTAATACATGTAAATTCAGACCGAAATTTTCTACCATTTGCTCTGCAGCAGGACCAAGGTTATCTGTTAATAAAGCAATAACAATATTTAACCCAATGAATCCTACACCAACAAGTAATCCTGATTTAATTGCCTTTCCTATCTTTACTCTTAATAAAAGAGCAAAGATAGTGAATATAATTGGCATCATGACACTTGCACCTAAATTAACAATATAATCTAGAACAGCCATGTGGCTTACCTCCCAATACCAATTGCAATCCCTCTAATATGATAACGGTTACAATTGATCATTTTATTTGCCTGAAAAACTTAGCTTACAACAAGTTGACTTAAATATTTCTTAATAGAAGAAATATTACCAGTCATCATCTCTTTAACAGCCTCTTCTTCAGAAAAGAGACCCATTAAACTGGAAAGCATAGCAGTTTGATTTTGCTTATCTTTTAAAACAATATTGCAAATTAATTTCACTTCTACCGCTCCACTACCATCCATATTACTAAATGTAATAGGTTTTTCTGGAACGATGATTCCAAGCGTCGATTTATTGACATGAATTGCATCTGAATGTGGAATTGCTACTCCGTAATTTCCAAAATCAAGTCCAGTTGGAAACTCAACCTCACGTTTTAAGAGTGCTTCTTTATAGGAATCTTTCACATAGCCTTTTTTTAATAATTCATCCGCTAAAAATTCCAATACCTCTTTATCGGTTGTAAATATTCGATCCGTGAATATCAGTTCTTCATCTATTACGAAATCCATTTTCCTTATCCCCCTTATTTTAGACCTAACTTCGTAATAACCTCCTCAATGGTTTTCTCTTTCCCCACATTTGTAATGAATGATAAGCCTTTAACAACTGGAATATTTAATTCTTTTGTGAAGTTTGTAGTTGTTACGATTAAATCATATTCATTTGCTTTACTAGCCAATTCAGCAACTGTTGTTTGATGAAGCGTTACTTGATTTAGCAATCCTCTTTCCTTTAAAGCATCCTGTAATTTATTTAAAGCAACAGTAGAAGTAGCAATACCTGCACCACAAGCGATTAATATTTTTTTCATTTTAATTTCCTCCTATTTATTGCGAATATTCATTGAAAATTTGGAAGATATCTTCCTTGGAATTCGCTTTAATTATTTTTTCCACATCATCTTTATTCGTTAATAGTTTCATCAGTTGTCCCAATATTTCTAAGTGACTAGTCTTATCCACAACCGTTAAAGTAACCACCAGTCGGACATCTTCTTTAAAATCGTCTTTAAAATCGATACCATTTTTAAAAGTAACTAAACTGAGAGCAAGCTTTAATGCTCCATCTTCTGGCCTTGCATGTGATAAAACAACTCCAGGCGCAACCACCATATATGGACCATATTCATGAAAGTGTTTAATCACCGTCTCATAATAAGGGCTAGTTGCTGATTTATCGTCATATAATAAGTCAGTTCCTTCTTTAATTGCTTCTTCCCAAGAACCTACTTTTGCTTTCAGTTTTATTGTTCTTTCATTAATAATATTTCGAATACTTAAATTCTCATAGGATGTAGAATCTTCTTTTTTATCCATTAATATTTTCATAAATTGATATTGGAGCTTATAAACATCCTTCACTGTTCCATGTGATTGAACCGCTTCCAATAGTTTATTCACCTTATTTAAGTTAACTTCGTAATAATTCCCTTGGCTAAATTTGGAATGTAAAAATTGACTAATAAGCTCATAGTCTGACTCTGTTAAAAAAACATTAACTTTCAAGTATTTCTTATTATTCATCTCTGGAATATCAATTGTACTTATGATTAAATCATAGCTGCTAGAGTCCATATACTGTAACGCTCTAAACGAAACTGTGTTTACAATCTCTACATGGAACGCTTTTTGGAGTTGATTGGATAAAATATTGGCACTCGATATTCCAGCACCACAAACCAACAACACTTTTTTTCTTGCTTCCATATTATCCTGTGCTTTTTCTAATGCTGCTGCAAAATGCAAGGTAATGTAGGATATTTCATGATCGTTAAAAGACTGGTCCAGATGTTCTTCCAAATACTTTGTTATTTTTTTCGTATGTTGAAACAATTCCTCATAATGAAAGATAATCTCATCAAACATAGGATTTTCTAACGTTAAGTGATATTTAATTCGATAGATAGCTGGCTTTAAATGAAGAAGTAATCCCTCAACAATCTTTTCTTTCTCTTCCCCAAACCTGCATTGATAGATGGATTCTAATTCATCGACCATTTTTAGAGAAGCTAAGTATAGCTCATCACCATTCAACTCTTGTTGATCAAGTGGATGCTTTTTAATGCTCTTTGCCCCTAATAATTGTAAAGCAATATAACCAGCCTCCATATCTGGAATAGAAATAGCATAATGCCAAGCCAGTTCCTCCATCATATGTTTAGCTACTGTATATTCTCTTGTATCACTGATATTACTAATAATAGCTTCTGATATATCTACTTCACGATGCTGAAATGTCCTCTTTACCGCAACCATTAAGTGTGTTAACAGATTCATATAAGACTGATCATCAAATTCTTTATCCAATTCCTGTTCTGCTGAGAAAATTAAATCATCAATAAATTGAATATCGATTTCACTTAATACATCATGAAAATAAATAGTATTGATTTTCGAGAGAACACGGCGATTGCGAATATATTGAAAGATATCTTTTGCACTAATGGTACCTAAGATCATCTTGTTTAAAAGCGATCTCTTTTGCTTTTCATCTCCCTGTATCAGAACACCATGCTTTCTTTTTCGCTCTAGAGTTAAACCATATGGATCAATATATTCATTAATCAATTGCAGCTCTGAATCCAAGGTAGACTTAGATATTCCTATTTTATCTTGCAAATCAGAGTATGAAATCGGTTCCGTTTCACCTAACAACCTTGTCAAAATATAGATAAAACGCTCTTCCTTCGATAAAATATACTGATATGGTGAATGCTCTTCTAGAAACTTTGCTATAAACGTTGTTACTTCTTTTACTCTATTTAATTTAATTCCTTTTAAATGATGCCTTTCAATGCAGTTAAACCCATTTTGAAAAAGAAATTCATCTAATTTATTGATGTTATATCTTATTGCCCTTTCACTTATATCAAGTTTATTAGCTAGTTCTTGAATTTTGATGTAGTCAGGAGTCTCTAATAAATCTCTTAGTATGGCCATACATTTTTTATTTAGATTCATTGTTGTTCTCCTTTCTATTTCCATGATATACGATAATTCTCTATAAATGAATACGCTTAACACACAAACCATGACCGATTGTTTCGGAAAAAATTATGCAAATACGAATTCGCTTCATTTGTTGTTAACACGGACCAAATCAGTAATATGCCCCCCCTAAACTAGAATCACCTCTTATTTCATCAAATGCTTAATCTTCTCTTCTGTACCAGTCCCATCAACAGGCGTATAAATGCTACATCTTAAATCATTTCGGCCATGAACTTGCAAAGAAGTTAAATTATAAATCATTTTCCCAGCCTTGGAGTGACGAAATTCAATTAATACTTCAGGCGCAGAACTTACTTCACTTTCATTCCACATTTTATTAAAATCCGGATAGTTCTTTTTCATCTCTTCAATAAATTCTCCATACCACTCATCTGCCATATACTGCCCTAAATAAGTGCGAAAGATAGAGAGAAATCCTTTGACAAAGTCTTCCCAATTAACAGCTAATGCTCTTAGCTCTTTTCTTGAAAAAACCAGTTCAATTAGATTTCTTTTTTCAAGTGGAATTTTTTCAAAATCCAAGAATACTTGTTTAGCAGCTTCATTCCATCCTACAATAAAGGAGCGTCGATCGGTAATAATCGAAGGACAGTAACGAAGCTCTTTTAAAATTTTCTCCAAGGATGGCGTAATCATTTCCTCTTCCTCTCCTTTTGGAAAGAAGGAACCACCTTCTTCAAAAGCTAATCCGTACACATATTTTCTCTCATCTAAACTCAATTGGAGCGCATCTGCAACAGCGTCTAAAACTGAAATAGATACTTTAATGTCTCTACCTTGCTCTAGCCAGGTATACCATGTAGTGCTTACACCAGCTAATTGTGCTACTTCCTCGCGACGAAGTCCTGCCGTTCTTCTTCTACTACCAGCAGGAAGTCCAACCATTTGTGGCTGTATTTTTGACCGTTTTGTTTTTAGAAAATCGGATAGCGCTTCTAATCGGATGTCTCTATTCATATACATTCTCCTTTTTAACCTAGTATTAATTATACTAGTATAAACTACAACTTGTAATAGGATAAAAAAAGCATACAATAAATAAAAAAGGAATGGGGGAAAATTTGTGAAAAGAGTCGTTATCACTGGAATGGGAATCATTTCACCGTTAGGAAACAATGTAGATGATTATTGGCAGAACCTTTTAAATGGAATATCTGGAATCAGTATGATCGAGCATTTAGATGCCTCTTCATTAAAAACAAGAATAGCTGGAGTTGTAACGGACTTTCATCCAGAAGAAAGATGGGGTACAAAGGAAGCGAAGAAGCTTGACCGATTTAGCCAGTTTGCATTAGCAGCAGCAGATGAAGCTTTATCTAACTCTCAGCTAGACTTAAATAAAGTAGACAAAGAGCGGCTAGGTGTCTATGTAGGTTCAGGGATTGGCGGTTTAACCACCCTTATTGATAATGTAAATACATTAAATCAACGAGGGCCTAATCGAGTAAGTCCTAATTTAGTGCCGATGATGATTTCAAACGCTGCTGCGGCACAAATTAGTATTAGATTCGGAGCCCAAGGTCCTTCCCTTTCTCCTGTAACAGCTTGTTCCATTGGAAATACCTCGATTGGGGAAGCTTTTCACACCATTCGAAATGGTGATGCAGACGTGATGTTTGCCGGTGGAGCGGAAGCAGCTATTACAAATTTATCCTTAGCTAGCTTTGGTAATGCAAGGGCCTTATCTACTAATAATGAGGAACCCACATTAGCAAGCAGACCTTTTGATAGAAATCGAGATGGATTTGTAATGAGTGAAGGTGCGGCAATCTTGGTCGTTGAAGACTTGGAACATGCCCTTAAGAGAAATGCTAAGATATTAGCTGAAATTATTGGCTATGGAGCGAGCTCTGACGCTCATCATATGGTTGCAACCCATCCAGAAGGAAGAGGCGCATATCTCGCCATGAAAAATGCATTAGCAAAAGCAAATGTCTCCCCTTCTGATGTGGATGTAATTAGTGCTCATGCGACTAGTACACCAGTAGGCGATTTATCGGAAACATTAGCTATTAAGAAATTATTTGAAGCGGAAGCTTATAAAATACCAGTAACCGCGAACAAATCGATGCTTGGTCATATGCTTGGTGCCGCGGGTGGAGCGGAGGCAATCGCCTTAGTTAAGAGTTTGCGAGAAGGTATTATTCCACCAACTATTAATTTAAAAACTCCAGATTCTGACTGTGATTTAGACTATGTCCCAGAAGGAGCAAGAAAAGCTTCCTTATCTATTGGTTTATCCAATTCCTTTGGGTTTGGCGGTCATAATTCTGCGATTTTGTTGAAAAAGTATTAAAGGGAAAAGACTAGGAAAATCACTATCAGCGTTTCCTAGTCTTTTTTATCGGAATTTAGGAAGCAAGCTTTTCCTCAGTATTCACGTTATCTATAAACGCAAAATATGGTAGTAGCATTCCTAGTAGGGAAATAATAGCAATTAATGTTCCAATTAAAATGTACAAAGGTCGGATTCCCCATACTTCACTTAGAACTCCACTTATTAATACGCCAAGCGGCATCATTGCACGAATGATAAAAGAGCGCACGGAAATAATTTTTCCCATTAGATGATTAGGAACAGTTTGCTGACAAATCGTTATATTATGGATACTAAAAAAAGCCATCGCGATACCTGCAATCAATTCTGTTGCTATGGCAAAAATGAGCGAGCTAGTTATCCCAAGATTAATATAAGTCAACCCTCCAATTAAAAGTGCCCCTAGCATCAATCTTCGTCTTGAGGCGTATTTTAATTTCCCAACCAATAATGTCCCTATCATATAGCCTAACGGAAATCCCGCCATAAAATAACCATACATGGCATTATTTCCGTATAGAACCGTTTTGATATATGGGATATTAATTACCATCGTAACCCCTACTCCAAATTGGACAAATGCTAGAAAAACCCCTAACCACACTATCGTCCTTTGCTGAAAAAAGTAACTGATTCCCTCCATAAATTCAGTACCCCATGCTTTTCTCTCCGGTCTCTTTTCTCTTTCTTCGGAAACTCCTAATAAAAGACTTCCGCTAATAATCAAGGAAAGGCAAATAAAAGATAAAGTGCTGTTAACCCCGATATATTCAATGACCACCCCTGCCATAACAGGAGCCGTAAAGGTCATTAATCTCGCCATTCCTTCTATGTATGCATTAGCTGTATGCAATTGTTTTTTTGAAACAATACTGGATAGTATCGCTTGATTGGCTGGTGAATAAATAGGTGTTATTAATCCTATAATGATTTGGACAATAAAAATATGCCATGGGACTAATGTGTTTGTCATAACACCGATAAGGGGTATGACAAACACAAGTCCCCTGCTCCAAAGTGCAAAAATCATGGTCCATTTTCTACTCCAACGATCAATATAAGGTCCAATAAAAACCTGAAGCGCAAGGGAGGGCAGGAAATATAATAGCCACATACTCCCCAATGCCCAAGATGAGTCTGTTATTTCATAGATTAATAACGAATTGCAAAAGGTTCCAAAAGCTCCTGCTAATTCTGATATGCCATTACCAATCCACATATATGTAAATGATTTATTTCGAAAAATATACAAACTAGCACCACTTTCTTTGGTTTGGCTGATATATTTCTATTTTGGCTGATATCCTTGGTGGTTTGGCTGATATATTCTTTTTTTGGCTGATATCCTTGGTGGTTTGCTGATATATTCTTTTTTTGGCTGATATCCTTGTCGGTTTGGCTGATA
>NZ_JVDT01000292.1:14034-14171 GCF_001076885.1 Bacillus sp. 522_BSPC | reverse complement strand
ATATATTCTTTTTTTGGCTGATATCCTTGTCGGTTTGGCTGATACATTCTTTTTTTGACTGATATCCTTGTCGGTTTGGCTGATATATTCCCATTTTGGCTGATATCCTTGTCGGTTTGGCTGATATATTCTTTTTT
>NZ_JVDT01000292.1:0-13934 GCF_001076885.1 Bacillus sp. 522_BSPC | reverse complement strand
GCTGATATATTCTTTTTTTGGCTGATATCCTTGTCGGTTTGGCTGATATATTCTTTTTTTGGCTGATATCCTTGTCGGTTTGGCTGATATATTCTTTTTTTGGCTGATATCCTTGTCGGTTTGGCTGATATATTCCTATTTTAGCTGATACATCCTTATTTTTGGCTGATATCCTTGTAGAATTGGATCTTATTATACTGCGTTTCAATCATTTTTTTGTGGTTTCTTCTAAATCCCTCATTGTTGAAAGTATTGCTCTAATTCTTTTGCTAATGACATGATAGCTCGCGTCTTTAATACATACTTCCCTTCTTCTATTCCTACTAGTTGTGCAGATCTCAATATCTTTAAATGATGGTGAATCGTTGATTTTCCCAACGCTAATTTTTCCGTCATTTCCTGAAGTGTTCGACTTTGTTCAAATAATAATTTCACTATTCTCATGCGTACTTCATCCCCTAAAGCCTTATGTTTCAATACAAGAAAATTGCTCGGCATATATTTATCACTCGGAGATAGGCTTTCATTTGAAACGGGATAATAATATACTTTCGTTTCTTCTAAATCTGCTGCAATATTCCATGGTCGATATATGTATTGTGGAATAAGTAATACTTTATAAACGCTTGGTTCTGGCATATACTTAATCCCACCCGTCGCCCATTCTACAAATTCTTCGGGTTCCATTTTCTTTTTCATTTTTTCTTTTGCACAGGCATCCGTTTGTAAGATAGATTTCAAGTTTTCCAAATCAGGTTCTATGACTGCTTTATACCAACCACTCATGACTATAATCAGATGCTGTTTCAGCTGTTGTGCATCAATCTTACAAATAAAAGAAATATAGCTTGGAAAAAAAGGGTTGTCTTTTGTAGCTTCTCTTAATTGCTCTATCGCTTCGAGCTTTTTATCTGCTGCTTGTTCTCTAATAGGCTGATAGTTTTTACTTATAAACGGAATACATTGGTAGATCAATTCTCTTTCAGTGAGATTATTGATATATTCGCTAAATGCTTCTAGGCTGGAAAAATCCTTTTGATGGAGTAATTGAAGTAATGCCTTCCACGTATTATTTTTTTCTACATAATCTAATTCTGCTTGTAAATCGACAGAAAGACTCGTTCTTACATCTTTCCAATAACTTGTTGGCCTATCTAACGAATTGAGTAGCCGGTTATTCGTGATAGCTGCTATGCCAAGTGCACACTCCCATAGTAGTGAATACTTCATTTCAACTTGGTACGTCTCTCTTTTCCGACCAGTAGTACTAAAAACTTCCATTCAACAACACCTCTATTTTATTTTCAGTTAACTATATTCTAAATTATTAGAATTATTAATTCAACGTTTTTCGAATATTTATTCAAAAAAACTCGACCTCTTTTTTATAAAGGTCAAGTTTTTTCCAGAGATTAGTTTCTTTCTTTGCCGAAATAACTATTGCTAGCAAACAAGGACTTATTTTTATAGATGATTATACTGGCAAATGCAAGAAGTAAGCTTGATAGAACAAACACCATTCTTACGCCTAATAAATCAGTAAGCATTCCCATCAGCAAAGACCCAATACCAAAGATTCCTGTACCAATTGCTCCCAATGAGGTATATACCTTCGATAATTGTTCTTTTGGTAAGCTCGTTTGAATGACCGTTTGTTGAGGAATACTTTTTATTTGTGTAAAAATGCCAACACCAAACGATAGAACTAGCGCGAATACAGGAATACTATTTAAACTAAATAATATGGTAAGAAGAAAACTAAAGAATGCGCCTACTAATAAAAAGCTCCCTATTTTTCTTTCCACTAAGGAAGCATATTTTATACAATAGAGGCTTCCTAAAATTAGTCCTAAGAAGAAGGCTCCATTAATAAAGCCCCACCATTTTTGTTCCACTTCTAAAGCATCACTAACAAATACGTATAAAACAGCCGCAATCCATACTGTTCCAGCAAAACCCTCTAAAAGATCAATGGAGGCAATTTTTCTTAATACCGGAGTATGAAATAGTATCTCCCACCCCTCTTTGATTTGTTCTACTTTTCTCGCTGATTTCATTGTTTCTGCATAGACGGTTTCCAAAAAGCATAGTAAGAAACTGGAAATAATAAACAGACAGCTAACAAACCAAATAAGTTGTTGTGAGCTTAAAATTAGGAGAAACATACTTCCAACAAACCACATTGTTGCTTGAATCAATTGGGTCACCGTTTCTGCAATTCCGTTCGCTTTCATTAAATACTCAGGTTCAACGTAATACGGTATCAAAGTTTGTCTTATTGGATTTGCACATCCATCAAGAAATGCAATGAATCCTATGACGATAAAGACCACAAAGTAATTTGATTCATTTAACCCTGTTAATGAAAAGCCTAATAATATTAGCAATATTGTCTTCCCCAATTGAGAACCCGCCATTAACCAGTTCAACCTTACTTTTCCGACGAGAAGGGGTGTTATTATACTGGAAATAAACATACAAGTTGTAATGGTAAAAGGGACAAATGATGCAGCTGTTGCTGATCCCTTCAAGTCATAGATAATACTAATAACACTTACAATATAGAGAACATCCCCTATATTCGCAAAAGATTGCCCGATCATTAATAATGAAAAATTTTTATTAAAATTCATGTTTTATCCCCCATTATTTATTAAAGTAAATTTAGTTAATGGGAGATTATTAAATTGGACAGTTCACTTTTGTACATACTCCTTTAGAACGGATAAGCCAGGGGGATAGAGGATTATCACAAAATTTTCTTACATCTATTTTAACACCCAATAGTATATTCGGTTACCTCTTTTTAGATTTTGCTGTTTTTGATGATAGGATAGATAATTTCTCTATTACTTTTCTTGATTCTAATAAGACGCCACATATTCTTACCGCCACTTCCTCGTCATGCAAAAAAAGAGCACTTTTCCTAATGCCCTTTCTCATCATTCCATATACTATTACTAAGGTTAACTATTTTTAAAGTGACCATTTAATCAATAATCCTGCATGTGCTAGGCCTCCACCAAAACCATATAATAAAACATTATCACCGGCTTTTAATTTCCCCTCTTTCACACCTATAGCCAATGACAATGGAATAGTAGCTGCAGAAGTATTTCCGTAATGAACAAGGCTAAAGATTGTTTGTTCTATTGGAAAATTACTTTTCTCACAAATCGATTCTATCATTCTTAAATTTGCACTATGTGGGACAAACCAATCTATATCATCCAAGGACAGGCTTCCCTTTTCCGCAACAATTTTCATACCGCTCGTAACTGTTTTAATAGCCCATTTATACACTTCTCTCCCGTTTTGAACAATGCAGCCATTTCCCAGTAAATCGATGCCGTTCATTTGAGTAGCCAGATTTGTGCAATATAGATGTTGACCACCCTCCCCTTCAGACCCTATATGGGAAGAAATAAAGCTTGGTTGATCCTCCACATATTCTATAAGAACCGCCCCTGCTCCATCGCCAAAAAGGATACAAGTCGTGCGATCTGTGAAATCCGTAATTTTTGATAAAGTTTCTGCACCTACGACAAGGACTTTTTTATTTAAACCCGCTGTAATTAGCCCATTTGCAACATACAACCCATAAGTAAATCCTGCACAGGCAGCATTTAAATCAATCGCACCAGCATTCTTTATCCCTAGCTTAGCTTGCAGATTGGATGCAACACTTGGCGTTGTATAGTCAGGAGTCATCGTACAAACAATGATTAAATCAACATCATCAATCGTTTTATCGTATTGTTCTATCAAATTACGTACTGCTTTATAGCTAAGATCACTCGTATACTCTTTTTCATTTGCTATTCTCCGTTCCTTTATACCTGTTCGTTTCACAATCCATTCATCGTTCGTATCAACCATTTTTTCTAAATCATTATTTGTTAAAATACGTTCTGGAACGTATGAACCTATTGCTGTAATACGTGCTTTAGAAGCTGACATTCACATCACCTCATTATTCATTTCTTTATATTTTAACACCAATTACTATTACCTGGTACTAATTTATACTCAAACTATTCCCTCTGTTTAAAAAAATGCTATTCATCTCCCTTTAGAATATGTATTTTTGCTTTATTTGGTTTACCTATTTTTCATCAAAAAATCCCTCACCTTATTATGAAGATGAGGAATCCTTCTCTTTCTGTGGACGTGGAATACCCACACAGCATGATGAATTATACTAATACCATAAAATTTTAAGGAAAAAGGCTAAAAAAGACTCTATATCTGTAAATAGATTCTTACAAATATAGAGTCTCACCCATACAGAAATATTAATGAATCCTAATGCGTTCCTGAAACATCCAATGTTCCTACGTCATTCTGCTTCTTTTGAAAGGTAGACTGCTCTATTCTCTGTGTCAATTGTTCAAAAAATAGGTCTTCATCTAAGGGAATGTCCACCCAACGATCTGTCCATGCAGATAAATGCATGGCATTTGAAATCGTTAATCCATCGATGCCTTCTATCCCTGGTGCGATGAGCTCTGCTCCATTTCTAATGGCATTTGTCCAATTTTCGATAATGCCAACATGCTGGGTGTTGTCTCCTTCAATCGGAATGTCGCATTTCCAACACTCTGGACTACCAAATCCTCCTTTAAACTCTCTATTAAATACTCTTTCTGATACGCGCAATCGCCAAAAAGTTAACTTACCATCTTCAATAACAATCTTGCCTTTATCACCTGTCACTTCTAATCTATTTGTTCCTGGCGCTTCGCCAGTAGAAGTAATAAATACACCTGTAGCTCCATTATCATACTCTACGTAAGCGGTAACATCATCTTCCACTTCAATATCGTGATATTTTCCAAAATCCATAAAAGCACGTACTCGCTTTGGCATTCCACAAATCCATTGCCATAAATCAAGTTGATGTGGATCTTGATTTAGCAGGACACCGCCTCCTTCACCAGACCAGGTTGCTCTCCAGCCACCAGAATCATAATAACTTTGCGGTCTATACCAATTTGTTATAATCCATACCGTTCTCTTTAATTCTCCCAGTTCTCCTGAATCCATTAAGTCCTTTACTTTTCGATATAATGGATTCGTTCGTTGATTATACATAATACCAAATACCTTACCACTCTTTTTAGCGACTTCATTCATTTCTCTTACCGCTTTTGTATATACTCCAGCAGGTTTTTCAATTAAGGTATGATAGCCAGCTTGTAAAGCTCTAATTGCTAGACTTGGATGGTCATAATGTGGGGTAACAATCATCACTGCATCAAAAGCATTGGAATTAAAGAAATCATCCACATTATGAAAGCGTTTAACTTGTTCTCCAAATTTCTTTTTTGCCCATTCTAGCCTTTCCCCACTTATATCACAGACTGCCGTAAGCTCTGCATGAGGAATTTTGTCTGTAACCAAACTTTCAGCATGATTTGATCCCATTGCTCCGATGCCAATTATTCCGATACGCACTTTATTCATAAGGATCCTCCTCTTATTGAATCTTATTTATGATATTTTTTATTGCTCGTACAGCAACCGCAAATCTTTTTTCTCCTCCAACAGGTAAATCATAACCAGGAGAGTCTGGAGTAAGCAAAGAAAAATCAGAATAATTCCATAAATGAGGTTCTAGTGATAAAAAGCCATCATAACCTGTTTTATATAATTCCTGTAAAATTTCTGATACGTTTCCGTCTCCTTTCCCTGCAGGTACCACATGATGATCACTGTAAACGGCATCCTTCACATGAATATATGCAATATAATCTTTTAGCAGCATAAATGCCTCTGGATAATTCTTGGCATTACATTGCACAAAATTTGCAAAGTCAAAAATTCCTTTCACATATTCACAATTCAATGTCTCTAATAGATCGAAACATCTTTCTGGCGTATCTCCATAAATGCCGGATTCATTTTCATGGAGAAGAACCACATTTTTCCCCTCTGTAACTTGAATAAAGCTTCTCCATCGGTTTATTACTTCTTCTCTATAAACACTTGGATCCTCTCCTTTAGGCATAAAAAAGCTAAACATCCGAATATATTTACATTCCATAATCTCAGCTATCTCTAACGTATGCTTAAACAACTGTAGATGTGGTCTAAAATCGTCGGTAATATTGATTTTGCCAATTGGAGAACCAATTGCGGAGAGCTTAAATCCTCTCTCATCCATTTGACGTTTTATCTCTTGTACCTCTTCTAACGTATGATGGACAAGTAATTTTCCATTTACTCCTCTCATCTCTATAAACTTAATATCGTGTGATTCTAATACATCCATCTGCGTTTTTAATTGATCATTTATTTCGTCAGCAAATGCAGACAATATAAATCTACTCATTCTATTCACCCTCACATCAGTTTTATGAAACCACTAAAAAACTGCCATTTAATCATAATTATTGGTGACCGACTTTTAAATTAAGCTATTTCATTTGTTTACAAATAAATAAATCCTTATTTAGCTTGAAGATATTATACTTTTTAGTGCCCTCTGTTTATAGTTAAGTGACTACCAGTAGTTCTAACCGTATTTTATACTATCTACTGTCCTTTCTTCTTTGAACTTATTGCTTAATTTATTGCAAATATTGCTTTTTCGTTTTGTAAGCGCTAAAGTAAGAAGAAGAAGTATAAATTAGTCAACAAAAAAGGAGAGGTGAAATCCTTATGAAAGAAATCCTACATTATAGTAGTGATTACTTTACCTTGAACCACACAATCAATGATTCTCCTCATAATATTGATACACATATACATGACTGCTATGAGTTGTTCTACTTTATTTCTGGCGGTCTTACTTATTATATTGAAGGTCAAGTTTATGAATTACATCCCCATGATATCATCATCACAAACGCGAGAGAGCTACATAGAATTGTTTTCCATTCCAATGATTGTTATGAACGAAAGTATATTCACTTTTCCCCAGAATACATATCCTCTTTTCAAATAGAAGAATATAATATGTTTCATTTTATTGAACGTAGAAAATTGGGTTATTTTAATAAGATTTCTGCTAAAGATGTACGAGAAGCAGGAATTGATAAGATGTGGGCGCAAATGGAAGAAACAGCACTTAGTCATTCTCCTGAAAAGATAATCTTAATGAAAACCTATTTCATACAGATGCTCATTAATATGAATAACATCTTTATGACATATAATAATCCTTTGGTGACTAGTCAAAGTTATAATCAAAAAGTGGTCGCCATTTTAGAATTTATCAATAAAAATTTAGACAAAAAAATTACATTACATTTATTAGAGACGGAGTTTTTTGTAAATAAATATTACCTCTGCCATATTTTTAAGAAGAGCACAGGATTTACGGTTATGGAATATTTAACATATAAAAGAATTATGTGGGCGATGGATTTGCTCCTGTCGGGTGACTCGGCACTGGATGTAGCTCATCGTGTTGGATTTGGGGACTATTCTACCTTTTATAAGGCATTCAAAAATATTACTGGTTCTTCTCCTAGACAGTATTGTAATCAATAAGTTCCTTATAAATTAAAAAAGAAGGAAGATTTACATTCGCGAAATCTCCCTTCTTTTTATCAACTATGTTCTTCTGTAATTGTTGAAATCTGCCATGTTATCCCAAATTTATCTTTCACTTGTCCAAAAGATGGGCTCCAAGGAGTTTCTTGAAGAGGCATTACTACTTCTCCACCATCTAAAAGTTTATCATATACTTCTTTTGTTTTTTCTGGATTATTTAAGAGAACTGCTACATCCACTTGTGAACCAACTTGGAATGGTTGTCCAGGGAAAGTATCAGATATCATGAGAAATGTATTTCCGATTCTTAATTGTGCATGTAAAACAAGATTTTTTGCTTCCTCCGAAAGGGGAAATTCTGGGTTATCAGGCAGATCGGCATATGTTTGTACGCCAAGGTTTTCAGCTTCTAATGCCTGTTCATAAAATGCAACTGCTTCCTTGCCATTTCCATTCGTTCGTAAATACGGATGAATTCCTAAAATCATAAATACACCTCTTTAACTTTTTTCCATGTATCTTCCTCTCATTATTCTTACCAAATTTCTTTCTAGATAATCTTCCCCATTCTATTCCTTTACTTACTGTTTAGAAGGCTTTCTGCCTAATTCCGCTTATTTATTTTATCCAATACTTTTACCAATAATTGTCCTCGTTCATTTAATGATGATATAACCATAAACTCATCGTCTTGGTGTGCATTTCCTCCCCTTGGTCCTAAACCATCTATTGTAGGAATTCCCATATTTCCTGTGAAGTTACCATCTGAACCACCACCACTATAGGTAGATCCTAAATCTATATTCCATTCAGAAGCAGCATCTCTCATGAATGAAAGTAATTCATTCTGCCTTTCATCCGTTTTCCATGCTGGTCGAGTAATCCCTCCGCTAATTTCAATACGAGTATTTGGAGTTTCCGTGAAGCTGCAAATTTCTAAAATTTTTGCTTGAGCAAATTCTCCCTGTTCCTGTGTTTCAAAACGCAAGTCAATTCCTGCTTCTGCGAAGGGTGCAATTGTATTAACAGATTGACCACCGCTCACTAAACCTACATTTACATGAATACCTTCCTTTTTCGTCAACTCATGTAATGCAACAATTTTTAATGCAAGCTCTTGTATAGCACTTGCCCCTTTCTCTGGTGCAACACCGGCATGTGCTGATTTTCCGTATATTTTCACAAAGAATTTCCCGCCACCTTTACGGCCAGTAACCACATTTCCAGCTAGATCAGCAGGCTCCATAATAAACACATACTGTACTTTCTTTGCAGTAGCTACTATCAATTCTCGCGATGAAATGGAACCTATTTCTTCATCTGTATTAATAATTATCAAGACATTTTTATATGCATCATTATTTTGCGAAATTAAGTATTTTAAAGCATACAATGTCATTACATGACTTGCCTTCATATCGAAAACTCCTGGACCTTTTGCAAAATCCCCTTCCACTGTAAACGGACGTTTGGCAACTGTGCCAGCGGGAAAAACGGTATCAATATGTCCAATTAGTAAAATGCTTGGATTTGTTGCCTCTTCATGCTTTAAGACGATATTATTTCCTTTGTCTGGTATTTCGTGTACATCTGCAATAAAACCAAGCTGGGCAAATTCATTAATTAAAATGTCTCCTACTTTATCTACTCCTGCTTTCTGATAGGATCCACTATCTATATTTACGATTCGCTCAAGCAAGTGGAGCATATTATCCTTTTCTTTTTCAAAATAGTCTTGCATTCCTCTACCTCCCTATTTATCATACAAATCGATATTTTATCTACAATTATCAATTTATCAGAAATATCAAAAAATAAAAACATAACAAACGATTATTATAGACTAAAAAGGCAAAAGGAGAGAAAAACTTATTTAGTTCCTCTCTCCTTTTGCTATATACTAGTTAAGAATTGAAATCATATATTTTTCCTTTAATCAAATACCCTGTACTTTCCGCCATATTTGTAATATGGTCAGCAGTTCTTTCCAAATAGCGATTGATAAATAATAATTGGACAAGCTGATTCGTTTCTTCTGGATGCTCACTTAAGTATGCTGTCAGTTTCTTATATGTTTCTAAATAATAATCATCTACTTCATCTTCTAGCTTACTAATTTCTTTCGCAAGGACAATATCTTCTTCTATAAAGGATTGAATTGCCTTTTTCAGCATTTCAACAGATATTTCCTTCATTTTTTCTAAATGAGTGATATCTAGTAGCGAAGTCGGTTTTCCTATCTTGATCGTTGCTTTGGCGATGTTTACAGCAAAATCTGCAACTCGTTCTATTTCAGAGGAAATTTTGATAACACCAATTACAACACGTAAATCTCTTGCAACTGGCTGCTCTTTCGCCATTAACCAAATCGCAAAATGATTAATTTCAGATTCAAGGTTATCAATATCCGTATCTTCCTCCATCACCTTTAAAGCAATTTCTACATCTTGTGCTTTTAAGGCATCAAACGACTCTTCCAAAGAAACAATCGACATTTCACCCATTTCGCTAATTTTTCCTTTTAACTCTTCAAGTTTCTTCTCAAAATTCTCTCGAATGACCATTATTTCCTCCTATTATCCAAAGCGACCTGTTACATAATCTTCTGTGCGCTGATCTCTTGGTGTAGAAAAAATCTTGTTTGTTTCATCATATTCAACCACTTCACCATTTAAGAAAAAGGCTGTTTTATCGGAAATCCGTGCCGCTTGCTGCATATTATGTGTAACAATAACAATCGTATATTCTTTTTTCATTTTTGTAATCAACTCTTCTACTTTCAAGGTAGAAATCGGATCTAGAGCCGACGTCGGCTCATCCATTAGAATGACATCTGGTTTCATTGCAATGGCACGGGCTATACAAACACGTTGCTGCTGTCCACCTGACAAGCCAAGTGCAGAGGTTTTTAGACGGTCTTTTACTTCCTCCCAAATCGCAGCCCCTCGTAAGCTCTCTTCCACAATTTTATTTAATTCTTTCTTATTCTTTATTCCTTGCATTCTCGGACCATAGGCAACATTATCAAAAATACTCATTGGGAATAAATTAGGCTTTTGAAATACCATACCTACTCTTGTACGTAATTTTATGACATCATTTGAAGCATATATATTTTCCCCATCAATGACGATATCTCCTGCAATTTTTACACCATCAATTAAATCATTCATACGATTAAGTGTTCTTAGGAAGGTTGATTTTCCACATCCAGATGGTCCGATTAAAGCCGTTACCTTTTTTTCTTCAATATCAAGAGATACGCCAAACAGTGCTTGCTTTTCCCCGTAAAATAAATTCAAATCACTCACACTAATTTTCGATGTACCAAGTGTAGCTTCTTCTTGACCGACCTGTAAAAATGCTTTCCCAGTTTTCTTTTGGTTTTTTTCCTTTACTGTTGTAGTCATAAACATACTCCTTATGAATTAGTAGTCTGCTTTATTCAACTTTTTGGATATATATGTTGCAATAAGGTTGATAGCTAGAATTATTACAATTAAAACAATCCCGACTGCAGCAGCTAGTTCTATATCTCCAGACTCTTGTGTTACTAAAAACGAATGAACGGTTAATGTTCGTGCAGAAGAAAGCAAGCCCTCTGGCATTGCTGCAACTGTTCCGGCAGTCAAGAAAATAGCTGCAGACTCCCCAACAATTCTCCCGATGGAAAGAATTATTCCGGATAAGATACCTGGCATCGCACTAGGTAAAATAACCTTATATAATGTTTGTAATCTCGTTGTACCAAGGGCTAAAGATCCTTCTCGATAGGTTGGAGGAACTGTTTTTAAAGATTCCTCTGTAGTTCGGATAATAACCGGTAAAACAATAATTGCTAATGTTAAGGAAGCTGCTAAAATAGACATTCCTAATTTTAAGGTTGTTACAAAGAATACTGCCCCAAATAAGCCGTAAATAATCGAGGGAATACCTGTTAAGCTTTCTGTTGCAAAGCGAATTACTTTTACCAATCGGCCTTGCTTCGCATATTCTTGTAAATAAACAGCCGCTAATATCCCAATCGGTGTTGCAATAATTAAAGAAATGACAATCGTATAGATGGTTGTTACAATCATTGGCCAAATTCCGCCACCACCTGTTGGGGAATAATCGCCAAAAATAAACTCGAAGCTAATTAAATGTGCACCTTTATAAAATATATATCCTACAATCATTACGAGTACGGCAACGGATAAGATGGCAGAAAACCAAAGAAGTCCATGCAACAAATTATCTTTCATCTTTCTCATCTTATTTGCCACCCTTCGAACTAATTTTTGCTAAAACAAAATTCAAGATTAGAATAAATGAGAATAATACAATCCCTGTTGCAAATAGCATTTCTTGATGCGTACCAGCAGCATAGCCCATTTCAAGAGCAATGTTAGTTGTTAACGGACGAATACTATCTGTTAAGCTTGTTGGCACAATCAAACTATTACCAGCAACGAGAATTACTGCCATTGTTTCTCCAATTGCTCGCCCTAACCCTAATACAATAGCTGTCATAATCCCGGATTTAGCAGCTGGGACCACGACTTTAAAAATAGTGCCGATTTCCGATACTCCAAGTGCAAGAGATCCTTCACGATATGTTCTTGGTACAGCGCGAATCGCCGTCTCTGCCACTGTCACAATCGTTGGCAGCATCATAATTGCTAACACTAAAATAACAGCTAATAAGCTTTGACCCTTTACTAATCCTAATGTATTTTGTAAAAATGGAACAATAATTGCTAGACCAAAAACCCCGTATAAAACGGAAGGAATACCTGCTAAAAGCTGAATGGCTGGTGAAACAATTTTCGCTATCCGCTTTGAAGCGATTTCTGCGAGAAAGATTGCCGTAAACAAACCAATCGGAACGCCAATAATAAGTGCTCCAACTGTTGCATATAGGGATGCAACAATCATTGGCCAAATTCCAAATTTCCCTTCACTCGGCACCCAGTCGACGCCAAAAAGAAAGTCAAAAAAACTAAATCCTTCCGCGATAAATGGATGAGCTCCTTTATAAAATACAAATCCAATAATTAATAACAAACTAATGACGGAAAGAAGAGCACAAACCAAGAATACTCTTGCTGACACCTTCTCAAACAAATATTTTCTTTTATTTGCCTTGCCCATCTCTGAGGCTTGCTTTTCAGTCGTTTGAATAGACACTTTGTTTTCCTCCAAGATTACTTCTAAAGATTTGGTTTTACTTTATTGGGATAACCCCTGCTTCTGCTGCAATCTTTTGACCTTCATCACTTAAAATATAATCGATGAATTTCTGTCCATTCGCAGTTAGATCTCCTTCTTTATAAACAAACAAAAACGGTCGTGATAAACTATATTTTTTTGCTAATACATTTTCAGCCGTGGCTTCTACACCATCAATATCGATTGTCGAAATAGTATCATCAATATATTCAAAGGAAATAAAGCCAACTGCATGTTTATTATTTGCAACGGTTGTTTTAATATTTCCATTCCCACTTGCGATGATAGAGTTTCTAATTAATTCGCCTGAGCTATAGCCTACAATCTCCTGGAAGGCATCACGTGAACCAGATCCATCCTCCCGAGAAACAACCACAATCTCCATGTCGTCTCCACCAAGCTGACTCCAGTTCGTCACTTCACCAGTGAAAATTTGCTTTACTTGTTCTAAAGTTAAATCTTTTACTTTATTGCTCGGATGAGTGACTACTACAATTCCATCATAAGCAATTACAACTTCCTTTAATTTTTGCATTTCATCTTCCTTTAAATCCCTGGAAGACATCCCAATCTCTGAGACACCACTTATTGCATTTGTAATACCTGCAGAAGACCCAATTTGATTTATTTCAATTTTTGTATTATCGTGTTCATGGTATTTTGCCGCTAATTTCTCAGCAAGCGGTCCAACGGAAGTAGATCCTGAAATCGATATTGGTTTACTGTCATTTGTCGATTGTTCTGTTTCTGCATTACTTGCACATGCTGATAATAAAGCAAGTATAGTCAGGAACATGAATACCATTTTTAGTTTTTTAATTATGACCATGATTTACCTCCAAAAGAATAGCAACTTTTCTTTGTCATATCTTGTCTAATAGTATGATAAATCTCCAGTGTAAATATTCCATTGACTCTATGTAAAGGTTTTGTAAATTACGTTAAAAACAAGATAGTGTGTGTTATTTTTTGTAAAAATAATTTTAATAGATAGATGATAGTAAAAATTTTAGAAAACATCTTACAAAACTTTTCAAAAACGAACAGATAATATACCTAATCTTTTTCTCTGTATAATTTATATTTAAACTGGTATAACTTTCTAAAAAGCAGCGTTTAAGATTATAATAGGCGAAGATGTATTATTTTATGTAGGTTAGGAGGTTGCAAAATGGACAAACAAGGTCAAGAAAGATTTTTATCCTTTATTTTACAAAGAGTAC
>NZ_JVDT01000291.1 GCF_001076885.1 Bacillus sp. 522_BSPC | reverse complement strand
GCTCGAGTTACAATTCCAACCATGATGTAATATATGAATGAATAACTGTATCTCCACTCATAATAATACACAAGTTCGACCCACTCGGAAAAAGGTTCACCAATAAAGGCGTATGTGAGTACCATAGTGATTTGTGCGATTATAAAAATTTTCCATGTTCTAAAATATTGATATAACAACATGTAAGCTACAGGTATCATTGAAAAATCAAAGGGAAAGGCCCTAGGAATAATAGGTAGAATGCAATTGGATAATCCCAAAACCTATATTGTAAGCCAACTACATCTAATAAGGTTGTTGTTATGATAATTATGGTACCAAATAACAAAATTTCTAAAATAATGTCTCGTTTAACAAGTTTAGCCCATATAACCCAAGGCACAACTAAAAAAACGACTAGTATCCACCATTCCCAAGTTAAAAACTCATTTTTTAGCCAACCATTTAATTCTAAATGATAGAGCTTATCTTCTAATAAACGTATTTCCTTAAGATTTTCAAATATATTATCTATTGATATCACCTCTATATTTAAATGAAAAGGTAACAGATATTTTTGAATTCAAACTCTTTGAGCTGCCTTTTTAGTATTACCGTTTTTTAGTAATGAATTTCCATCGTAAATAAGAAAAAACCCATGTTGGAAGTTCTTATAATACACGGGTTTTCGACTTTTTTTCAAATAAGTCAGAAATATATTAAAAACAAAGTTAAATCTAGATTTAAGATAGAACAATAAAAACAGGATACATCAACTTATAATAATGGAGAAAGCAGACGAGCACCTTGTTCAACAATGCGCTCGGTCAGGGATCGTTGCAACAAGTCTTCAATTCTTAATGGTACAGAATCAGTAAGATCCCCCTCGAACTGCTCTGTGAGTTCTCTTGCCACATCAGCACTGTACACGACTTGACACACCTCATAATTCAGGCGAAAACTTCTCATATCATAGTTTGCTGCGCCTACTTCTGCAATTTCCTCATCAATGATCATCAGTTTCGCATGTAACATTCCTTTATTGTACTGGTAGATTTGGACCCCAGCTTCTATAAGTTCCCCGTAATAGGTACGACTTGCATAGCCCACGCTTTTTTGATCAATGTGGCGAGGAACCAGCAATCTTACGTGCACACCACGAGCTACTGCTGTCTTTAATGCCATGATAATATCCGTTTCTGGTACAAAATAGGGTGTTGTTAAATCAATAGTCTTGGTCGCCTGTGTTATACATATAAAGTAAGCTTGACGAATAACTGGGGTAGGAATTCCAGGGTTTCCTTCCAACGTATGGATGTACGCTTTTTGCAATGTCCCTGTCTTTGGGTATATGTCCATCTCTTTACCATCTATGGTGCTCAACTCTGAACCCAATTCGGCTGACCATCTGGAAAGATCTACTCTTCCGATTGGATTGATTTTCGTTACCTCAGATTTTGTTTTCAGATTTGTTTTCGATTTTATCCGTTCCGGCACAGCAATATTCCAATGAACGTCAAAGACAGTCTGCAAATTGACTGATGCTTCTCCTGTTATTTGTAAATGAGTATCCCTCCAGAAGCCAACGTCAGGCTTCAATCCTGTATATTCATATCCTACGTTCATGCCACCAGTAAAAGCTTTCTTTCCGTCGATCGTGACAATCTTACAATGATCCCGATAATTCCAATTGGATAAAATCCAGGGAAAGCGTAAAGGAAATATTGTCCGGCATTCTATCCCTGCTTCCACCATCTGAAGGATTTTTTGACGCGGAAATTTTTTACTCCCCCAACCATCTCTAATAAAACGAACCCGCACTCCGTTTACTGCTTTTTCGATCAGCAGTTCTGTGATGCGATTACCTATTTGGTCATTCCGATAGATGTAATATTCCAGATCAATGGTTTTTTGGGCTTTTTGTAGGGATTCGATGAGTTGTTCATATTTTGCTATTCCATTGTTAAACACTTGGACTTGGCCCATTCGAAGCCCATTCACAGTGAAATGCCGTAAAGCATCGGCAATTACCGATGCTGAATCACCGAATGTCTCAGGTAATTTGTTAGATTCATTTTTAGAAGAGTTCAATCTTTTTCGATGAATAAACTTAGGGTTTGATACGCTAAGATAAAGCAAGAAACCAATGACTGGCAAAAGAAGGACGATTATTATCCAATTCAATGCCTTGGCAGGCCTACGTACTTCCCAAATTGCTATGAATAAGATAAAGAACATATTTAACAGGTATAGATAAAAAATCCACTCCAACTGGAATCCCTCCTTCTGTTTCTCTTAACATGTCCAAACTATGTAGCGAGTATACGTTTGGAATACGAAGGAATTGTTTAGATACCTTTTCTTATGAGACACCCAAAATAATTTTGTAATTAGTTTATTTTGTCACAGGAATTTAAACGTTGGAAATGGATCGAAAAACAAAAATGGAGGTCCGTTTTACATTTATTCCATTTAAACCTAAAATCTTACATAATTCTGCTGTAGCTGACTAAGTATATTTGATGTTAAAAAGACTCCAACAGGGGGCAAGGTACCACTAATTACGGGATATCCGGTAAGAGCTCTATCGGTTGTAGCAATCCATGTTCCGTATTCGCCTGCTTGTAAAGAAGGAGGTTTCATAATAAATCGTCCATTTAAAATAAAATGTCGAATTCTAATTGTAGCATCATCAATGATAGTTAATGTACCGGAGAACATAGCATAAGGTGAATCAAATCTTATCTGTTTAGTATTCTCATCCCAATATCCACTAATAGGAATAGGTGTACCACGAAAATTAACCGTACCAATTACCCTGTTATCTGTAATAGAGTTAATGTTGAGTACGCCCCAAACGATTGGTTTACCAGCTATAGCAGCATGGATACCCCATACTGATGGGAATGGAATACTAACCATTGTTTGCTGTGCAGTTTGCAATACTAATCTCCCCCTAAATTTAAAGTTTATGTTCTGAAGAATAAAGGATTAGATATCTTATTTACTACCCTATATAAAGGACCAATCCAGTATATGCACCACAAGCTGAATATGTTTACTTTTAACGGTTAGAAGCTCATCCTTTCGTTGAAAAATGCAGCTCATTCAAAAAATAGTTGTTAACTTTTAAGAAATCACTCGTGATGGAATCAAAAATCACGTGACAAAAAGTTATTTATTCAACTATATGGCCTTTTCTGGAATATGGGGTAAGGAAGGACTATTTGTTCTCTTCTGATAGCTTTCTATATAATGAAGCTCTAGACACATTTGTAATTTCGCAAATTTGATTTACAGTCATATTTCCTTCTTTATATAGCTTAACTGCATAATTCATTCCTGCGTGATTTTTATGATATTTCTTTAACCGACCTTTAAACTTTCCTTCTTTCTTAGCCAACTCAATCCCTTCACGTTGTCGCATACGAATAAGATCTCGCTCTAATTGGTTAACACCAGCCATTACTGTAATTAAGAATTGGCTGTATGGATTATCATCTGATAAATCTAGCCATGTATCTTTTAGTGATTTTAAGCTTGCTTTTTTTTTCCGTATGTTATCGATTAATTCAAATAGGTCTTGTGTGCTACGAGTAATTCGAGTTAAGTCTGTAACATAAATGATGTCATCTTCCTGTAGATCCTCTAACATTTTTTGAAGTTGCTCGCGATCCTTTGTTGCTCCAGAAACTTTTTCTTCGTATATAATATCCATTCCAATTTCATTTAGCTGCTCAAATTGCCTTGAAGGATTTTGGCTGGTCGAACTAACACGTATATAACCGATTTTCCGCAAAATATCACCTCGTTTTTGAGACAAGTCTTATGAGACGCTCTTAACTATGATTGTCACTTTAGACGTTATTTTGCACCAATTTTAATCGCTATTTTGCATTATAAGTAATAAAAAAGTTATCTTAAAATGATAGCTGTTAAGTTAAAATAAAGTTCTTCAACTTAAAATTAAGTGGTTAAAACAACAGTTATGATATTCCATTAAAGGGCCAGATTGTTGAGGAACGTTTTCAAGTAAATAGATTATTCTAGTATGAATATACGCATGAAATGCTCCTTTCCTGCATATACCGTAGTGATATGAAGAGGAGAGGATGAAATGGTACAACCTTTAGATCCTAAAAGGATTCCTAAATTCGTAAATCAACTCGTTATCCCACCGGTATATATGCCTACTATTCTTAGACAGCCAATATCTGGTGAAGTGATCGGGCATGCGTATAAAATTGAAGCAAGTGAATTCCAGCAGCAAATCTTACCGCCTGGATTCGGTACCACGAAAGTTTTTGGTTACAGTGGTATGATACAGGACCCGTACACGGGAAGAGCGGTTTACTATAAAAGTGCTCCAGGTTCCACATTTGAAGCCATTCGAGGAATTCCTGTACATGTTCAATGGATAAACAACATTACTGGTCCCCATTTTCTTCCGGTTGATCCGACACTCGATTGGGCAAATCCAAATTCCATGTCAGTTCCTCTACCACCATTTCCATCATTTCCACCAGGATTTCCCCTAGCACAGCAACCAGTACCTATTGTCCCTCATTTGCACGGAGGAGAGCATCCATCTTATTTTGACGGTTATCCTGATG
>NZ_JVDT01000290.1 GCF_001076885.1 Bacillus sp. 522_BSPC | reverse complement strand
GATACTTACAATTCCATGTTGTATGTGCTAAACTGTTCATGTCCTTCATAAGGGCATACCTCCTTCTTGCGTGAGATAAAGTGGTCGGGAAACCAACTTTATCCTACCATGAAAGGAGGTTTTTTTGTTACCTCGCTATAAGCTCTCCGGAACCCCCGGCATAGCCAGGGGTTTTCGAAACCATCAAAAAGTCGCCAATTCATAAAGATTGGCGTTTTTATTTGCCCAAATTACGAAAAACAGCTATCGTATTGCTCGTATTTCGTACGTTTTCGACCTTCCAAATATAAAACCATTCGGACGCAAACAAGCACCTTATAAGCCAAAATACGGGCTGCATTTGCGATTTTTTACGCTTCAAGCCAATTATAAAATGGAACGGGATTCGGCTTCGGTTCAGTAATATCTTTATACATTCGAACGGCTTCTTTTTGGACGAATGCCCCTAAATCTTCGAATTTTTCCCCGAAATACTTCAAGACGAAATTGTCAAATCGACGGCGGACGGATTCCTCTTTTTGTTGCTTCGCTTCTTCAATTTTCTTCATTACGGCAAATTTACGGATTTCATTCGAAAAAACTTTTTCACAATAAGAACTAAACGATTGAATTTGAAGACCGTTTTTCACTTTGTCGCCGATTTTTAATGCAAGATAACGAACAATTTTTTTCAGATTGCTGTCAATGTCGATTGTTGTTGATAAATTTGAAACTTTTTCAATGATTTCTTTATTATCGCTAATAATATCTTTTTCTTGTTTTTTGATTCGGTTTCAAATGGTTCGAATTCGGCAATAAGCGTCAAACCCCCGTCATTGCTGGAATTGTCCCCTATGTATGATGTAACCCCTTGTTGTAACCTTTCAAGACAAAAAGGAAGAATTCGAATGACTTTCACACTTGGACGACCTGCTTTCGTTTTAGTCCGCACGGAATCAACGACGCCCAACATTTCAAGCGTCTTCAATGCCTTATTGATTGTTTTGCGGGAATATCCCGTTTGTTCTGCAATCGTTGCTTGTTTCATGAACGACAATCCAACACAACGCAAAGACGCCTTTCCAAGACAAAGAAGAACGTCAATAACACTTTGCGGGACATCGGTTTGAATATGGTCAATATACGAATAGATAGATATGTCCATTTCTTGAATTGTTGAAAATAATTCGTGTCTTTTCAGTTCTTGAAATTCAATAGCACCAAAAGCCGTCATTGGTATTCTTCCCCTTTTCCTTCCCTAAAATAGTTTTTCAATCGGTGAAAATTTCGAATGACTTTCCCTAATCTCATTCGAGAACATATTCACATATAATCGAACCATATCCATTGACGTATGACCAAGAACTTGCTGCAACGTGAACACGTCCGCCCCGTTTTGCACCGACATTTTTGCAAAAGTGTGGCGGAAAGTATGCGGCGAACAACGAACGTCTTTAATTCCAGCCATACGTCCATATTTTTGTATAGAAGATTGAACGGCACGGATTCGAAGCGGTTCATTGTCTATATTTACGAAAAGCGTTCCCGTGTCTAAATTCCCCCGAACTCTTAAATATAGGGAAAGTTGTTTTTTCATTGTCCTTTGTATTGGAACAAAGCGTTCCTTGTTTCCCTTTCCGTCAATACGAACAACGCCATCATTAAAATTAATATCGTGGACTTGAATGTCACAAAGTTCACGGATTCGGACGCCCGTTTCAAGTAAAAACATCATAATTGTGTAATCCCTTAATCCTGTAAACGTTTCTCGGTCTGGTTGCCTTAAAAGTGCGTGAATTTGGTCACGGGAAAATGTTTGAATGATTGTTCGCTTTTCTTTGACAAGTTTGACGTCTTTGATTGGATTCTCAACAATGAAACCCTCATTCGCTAAGAAGTTGAAGAACGCCCGAACGGCACGAAGGTTTGTATTGATCGTGGTATCTTTCAAGCCTTCGTTCATCATGCCAAGAATGACGATTTCTTTTATCGTTTCCTCGCTAACTGTGGCGGGTCTTGTGTCAACGTAATTCCTTTCCAATCGCTTGCAAAATTTTGTGAGCTCATTCTTGTAGAATTGTAACGTGTGCTTGGAAAGATTTCGAATCCTACAATCACGAATAAACAGATTGTAAAGAAATTCGAAGGATTCTAGTTCGTTAGAAGATTCTTGAAGATTTTGCGGAGAAAATTTATTCTTACGTCGCCCCATTCGAAAAACCCCTTTCGGATTGATATTCGAATAATGGACGCCTTCCTTCACTTCGTTTTTGTTGTTCGCACGACAAAAATAGCTGTAGAAAATGAAAGAAGCGACCTCCCAATAAAGGGAAATCGCTTCAAATCAACGAGAATTGATACCGGTGGTCGGGGTCGAACCGACACTCCAGAAGGAACACGATTTTGAGTCGTGCGCGTCTGCCAATTCCGCCACACCGGCGCGTTTATAATTTGTTTGGGTAATGCCGAGGACCGGAATCGAACCGGTACGGTAGTCACCTACCGCAGGATTTTAAGTCCTGTGCGTCTGCCAGTTCCGCCACCCCGGCATGATATGTAACAAATATAAATTATAAACGATTATGGAGGCGGCAACCGGATTCGAACCGGTGGTAAAGGTTTTGCAGACCTCTGCCTTACCACTTGGCTATGCCGCCATAATATTCTTGGAGCGGAAGACGGGATTCGAACCCGCGACCCCCACCTTGGC
>NZ_JVDT01000289.1 GCF_001076885.1 Bacillus sp. 522_BSPC | reverse complement strand
CTCCCTCTATAAATATTGATTTATCAACGGTTTGAGCCGTTGTTGGGGTGTCAAAAAAATATTTTTCGACACGATTCCTAACAGAATTTATATATTATGTGTAATTATTCCAACCTACGGGTACGCTACGCGGTCACTACTGGATAATTATAGAAAGTAGTGATAGGGAATTATGCGATGCACAATGGATCTCTGCGTAGCTTATGATGACGTACCCTCCCATGTCTCTGGGCATCTATGTGCCTACATTCCTTCGTTCGGTCTAGTCATAAGGCAGAGGCTAGCGAAGCTCCTTTAGGGACTCAAGGTCGAATGGAAAATATATTGCCAGCTTCTCCGTGTCATCCTGTTGTCTAGGTCTTATTGTCTTATTAAGGGGATGTAGGGTTTAAACAGCCTCTGCGAGACCTGGAATATCCCTCATCATTCGCTGTGCGTCAAACGCTTTGTGCTTGGTACTAATTCCATGTAATACTTTTAATAGCTTACCGCATAAAACCACGATAGATTGCTTCTTGCGTAATGGATTAACCTGACGGTTTGTGTAATACTCGTGCAGCTTTCTAAAGGCTTCATTATGGCGAATCATAGGCATCATAACTCGGAACAGGAGGGCACGTAACTTTCGTCTGCCCCGTTTAGAAATACGTTTTTGTCCTTTATGCAGACCAGAGGAATTTTCACGTAACGTTAATCCCGCGAGTTTGATAAGTTGGCGTGGATCTTCGTAGTGTGAAAAGCTTCCAATTTCGGCTAATAAGTCAACAATGGTGGTATCTCCAAGTCCTTGGACGGTTGATAGCCATTCATACTCTACAGACGTTTTTACAAGTTCAACTAAGTGCACCGTAATGTTTTCGATATCTTTCTCTAATTGATGGTAACGGCGAACGAGCGTGGCGATTTCAATGTGGGCCATCTCACGTCCTTCTGTTACCCCGATAGAGTTAGCCGCGACTTCAATAAGGCGCACTGCTTTTGGTCTTTGTGGGGATTTTAGCCCCTCGACCTTTCGATAAAGGGTTAAGACTTCATCGGGTTGTTTTTGGTGAAAATCACTCGGAAATGGAGTACATTCAAGTACAGCTAAAGCCATTTTTCCGAATGAAGGAAACACCTGAGTAAACTCTGGGAAATAGCGATCTAACCAGCGAATCATCATGTTTTTGAGAGAGCCTAACTCCTCTACCAACTTGCTTCTAAAAGTTGAGCCAACACGAAGTTCTGCTTCCATTTCCTTTAAAATACGCGGATAACTGAAACGACCGTCTTTAATAAGACGAGCAATTACTAGCGCATCTTTTCGGTCATGTTTAGTTGGAAGATTGTCGTCTAACTCCTTTGAACGTTTGACGTGCATCGGATTTGTCATTACTAAGGGGATGCCCCGTTCCTCAAGGAAATAAGCTAAATTGAGCCAGTAATGGCCAGTAGGTTCAATCCCAACAATAACCTCTGTTTTTTCATTTTCTTTCATTGCGGTCAAAATACGTTGATAGAAATAATTAAAACCGCTATTAGACTGGGAAACAGCAAAAGACTTTTGAAGCACACGACCGCGATCATCTACAAAGCAAGCGTAATGCGTACGCTTGGCAATATCGATTCCGACCACAAGTGTTTTCTCGGTGACTTGATTTATTTTCTGATTTTGTTTAAAATCCATTATGGAGTCCTCCTTGGTTACAAATTAGGGGTCATTTCGTCGACGATTTGACACCCCGCATCATACCAAGAGGGCTCTTTTTGTTCAAGTCCCCGAAAATCCTTCTAACAGGAATGCTCCTTTATAAATAAAAATTTAGACTCTTTGATTGAATCCTCAAATGGTTAACAAATTTGTTTTCGGTAATTCTTAGCATTAAAGGCTAATAAAAGCTTTTCATGAAACTGTACCTATTTTAAATTCCATAGTGTAAATGGGACATTAATAAACATATAATATATGTAACATTATGTGGTGAAAAAGTCTTTTAAACATTTCCAAAAAACCTAATTAATTAAGAGGTGTGGGTCAAATATGTGCTTAACAAACAATTTTGTTGAAGAACAGGCTTATAAAGTAAGTAAAACGATAAAAGAAAGTTCCATATATAAATTTGACCGAGTAATCTACTCAAATAACAACATAGATGTCTTCCTAGATTCTAATTGGGATGAAAAGTCCCTTATTACCAATGTTGTCTTGAAAGATAACTACGATCAAGAATACGTAATAAAGCCAAATCAAAATGGAATGAAATTTGCAAAAGGAGAAATTTCCTTTAAGAAATATACAAAGCTACAAAGGAAAGAAGATACACAAGGAATTTGGGCTTTTATTTTTTCAGTCGTTCCATTATTGCTCTTATTTAGTATTATAAGAATGTTCCTGATTTAAGATATATTAAATTTCTGCATATTTTTTGCATTTTTTCTTTGTAAAATAGGGGAAAATAAAATAGGAAGGAGCAGAAACAGTCAATATACCAATAAATATTTTTCATCTTTTTATGAGGAACATCTAATTGTTGAACAAGAAAAAAAGGAGAATTCAAATGAAGAAAAAAACTTTCATGAAAAGCAGTCTAATCTTAACACTATTGGTCTTATTATTAGCTGCTTGTTCAAACAATAACAACGAAAATAGCTCAAACAAAAGTGAAGAGGGAATGGATATGTCTTCTCATGATATGGAAGGCATGGATATGTCGGGTTCAGGAGAAGTTCCTGAGGGTCTAAAAGTCGCTGAAAAGCCTAAATATGAGGTTGGAAGTAATGCAATAATCAATGCAGACCATATGAAAGGTATGGATGGAGCAGAAGCGACAATCGTAGGTGCTTACGATACAATTGTTTACACAATTTCATATACTCCAACAACAGGTGGAGAAAAAGTAACAAATCATAAATGGGTAATTCAAGAGGAAATTGAAGACGCTGGAGATGAAGCAATTGAGCCAGGTACAGAAGTTATAGTCAACGCAGACCATATGGAAGGCATGAAGGGGGCAAAGGCTACAATCGATTCAGCAGAAAAAACAACGGTTTATATGGTAGATTATACCCCAACCACAGGTGGAGAAAAAGTAACGAACCACCAATGGATTACGGAAAGTGAATTATCTCCAGTAGAATAATAAAAAAGGCTATCTTTTGGTAGCCTTTTTTACATTTATAATAATGTGGGAGTTGGAAATATGAGCGTTGAAAAGATAAAAATTGCAGTCAACGGTGGTATCCAGTTTGGAGCTAAATTAAATGCAAAACAATTAGCGCTTTTGGCTAAATATTTAGATGAGGATCAAGAGGTAGAATTAACTACCTTTCAACAAATATACTTGGAGGTTCCCCAAAGTAATGCTACTGAAATTATGCAGGAATTTAGACTGAGTGGATTAAGTTGTTATCCTGTAGGTAATTATGTAAAAAGCTTACGTACATGTAATTTTTGTAAAGGGTCTGAGGAAGAAGGGATGCCTATAGCACAGGAATTGAACAGAATAATTGCAGGGAGAGAGGTACCATTTACCTTAAAAGCTGCATATACTGGTTGTCCTGTTGGTTGTGGTGAACCATTAGTTAACGATATAGGAATAATGAAAATAAAAGATACTTACTCCCTCTATATAGGAGGTAAAGCAACTGGAAAAGATGCAGAAATAGGAACATTATTAATGAAGGAACTTTCACCAGAGGAACTATATAGAAAGGTTGAGGAAATATTAGAATTATATATTAATGAAGGAAAGAAAAGAGAAAAGTTTTATAAATTTGTTAACCGAATTGGAATAGATCAGATCAAGGAACGTCTTTGATAGAAAAGGTAATAGAGCGACTCTATTACCTTTTTTATATTTTTCTAGTTTACTTAATGTTATAGATTAAAAGATATTAAGGTATAAAAGTAATTAATATAGGACACTATGAAACTAAAGGGGGATATTTTATGAAGAAAACAATTATCTATATAACTGCTTCTGTCCTTTTAATTTCTTTATTTTTTTATTTTAATTATAAGGTTTCTGGAAAAGAGGATAAATTATTAAAAACCATAGTTAATCTTCAATCAATTAATGCTGATATTTCTCAATGGTCTATCTACACGAAAAAAGAAAAGAAGAGTAATACTTCATTAAATATATATTATCAAAGAGAATCTGAATTAAAGAAAAAATATCAACAGTTTAATTGGGAAGTTGAGAAAGATAAAAATCATCATATTAAGTTAACTGGTACATTAAAAGACCAAAATATCCAGCAGTTAATTACCTTAACTGCATATAATGAAAATGATAAATATAACATTTTAGAAACTTATAGTTATAAAAGCACAGATTGGAATAAAGAGGAATACCAAAATGTTTTGAAATCACTAGATGAGAAAGAAAACTACTTTTTTACTGTTAAGGCTTTAGTAAGAAAGAAAGAAAATATTAAACAAATTTCAACGCTACTTTTGAAAAAATTTACAGCAAACTCTATTGAAAAATTAGTTGAAGATGATTTTGTTTCAATTACTGCTTATAACAAGTCGTGGAAGGATTATTTATCTAGTAATAAAAAAAACAAATTTAACATTCAATTTGGTATAAGGACAAATAAAGAGCTTCAAGACACTTATAATTTAACAATTGGAAGCCCTATTATAACAGAAGAATATTGAAACTTTTAAAAATGGTTACCATAATGAGTAGCCATTTTTTATACAACCTTTAAAATACCTGTCTCTTTGAAATACCTGTCTTTTTGAATGTGCAGAAAATATGCAGACTACTGATGAAACTATTACATATAAATATGTAGATAACACTATCTAAATAGGGAGGTCAAATTATGATACGAATATTAAATGGTTATCTACTAGCTATTATTATTGTCATGTATTTTAGTATTTTCCTAATAAATTATCTGAAATCAGATATAAAACTTTCATCAGACATTGTTTCTGTTTCTACTAAGCAACTAGATGCAGATATTCTTTCTTCTTTATTTGAAATTGGACAGTTTCAACTATCAGATGTTAACGAAGAAATTAAAAAACCATCTATTTTAAACGGCGTAGTTTGGCTTACTTCAAATATTTGGCCTGAAGATATAAGGACTTTTTTAGGAAGAGAATTAGTAGGATTTTCGCAATTTAATACTGAGATAGCTATCGCAGGGAAAGGGACTAATCTAGCAACGCTACCAATAGAGTCTCCGCCTCCTAATGAGGATATTCTTACAAATGAAAATAATAGCAGTTCCAATGAAGACAAAATAGAATCTCCAAAGAACGAAGCTTCTAATAAAAATGTTGTATATATATACCATTCTCATAGTTGGGAAGCATTTTTACCACAACTTTCAGGTATTACAGATCCAAATCAGGCGTCTAGTTTGGACGTAAAGAAAAATGTAATCCAAGTGGGTACCCAATTGCAAAATGAATTATTAGAGAGGGGGATAGGAGCTGAACATAGTACTACCAATGTAACAGCAGAACTTAAAAAAAAGGGTTGGAGTTACGCTCAATCCTATAGTTTAACAAGAGAAATCGTCCAAGAAGCTACTACTAAGGAAAAGTCTTTAGTTTATCTTATTGATATACATAGGGATTCACAGGCAAGAAAGATTACTACGTTAGAGTTTAATGGTATTGAATATGCAAGATTATTCTTTGTAGTTGGAAAGGAAAATAAAAACTATGAACGAAATCTCAAATTGGCAAAAGATCTAAATGAAAGATTAGAAAATGATATTCCTGGAATTAGTAGGGGAGTCTTTGTGAAAAGTAAAGATGAAGGGAATGGGGTATATAATCAAGATTTATCAAGTAATTCTATCCTCTTAGAATTTGGAGGGGTGGATAATAAGCAGCAGGAACTTTTCAACACGGTTGATGAATTTGCCGAGGTGTTTAGTGAGTATTATAGAGAAGTAGAGGAAGTAAATAATTAATTAGCTTTTAGTAGCTAGTTGGTTACTGTAAAACACTTTATTTTGTGTTAGATAAAAAATCCACACTTTCTTCAATGTTTTAATCTATATTAAGCAAGTAAAATAATCGAATGGAGTAAAGAGAATGAAAGTTAAACGGGTAATAATAACAACACTTCTTTCATTTATCATCATTATCTTAGCAGGATGTATGTCCACTCTAAGTGAAAAAACAAATACAGCAGTTAATAGTGAAGAAAAATTAAAGGAAGTAGTTCTTATAAGTGACAATAAAAAGACAAGTAAAAATTGGAATCTGGTTGATATTCCAGATAAAATAGAGATACCCAATAATAAAAAGGATGTACAGGTTTATGAAGAGGAAGTAGGACATTCAGTATATAACGGAATTTTTGTCAATTTCATGGATGTAAAAGATTTAAACGGTTTTAGTAATATATTAATCGGATACCATCACAAGGAAATTTGTTTGACATCAGAAATTAAATGCACATGCTAATGTTTAACAATAAAATTTAATGAAAGGGTACGCTTTAAACGGTTTTCAGAGCGTACTTTTTTATATATTTTCCACTTAAATGCTTTGTATATTGCATATGTATTTGAATTTTTTTAGCAAAAAATACATGATTGTTAAACATAATAATTAGTAAACAGAGAAGAAAAAAGAAAAAATTTAAATTTAGGCTTTACATAGGGTACGGGGGTATACTATAATGTGCTTGTGGAGGTGAAATAGTTAATGGCATCCGTTTTAGATAATGATGAATCTTTAGAGGAAACTCATTGTTCCACTTCAAGTGAGCGAAAAAGCCATCACTCCAATAAGGTTAAACAAAATCTTATCACCAGGTTAAATCGGATTGAAGGTCAAATACGAGGTATAAAAGGATTAATAGAGAAAGATACTTATTGTGATGATGTTATAACTCAAATTTCTGCGACACAAGCAGCTATGAATAGTGTTGCAAAAATTTTACTTGAGGGCCATTTGAAAGAGTGTGTTGTTGAGCGTATTCAAGAAGGTGACCTAGAAGTAGTAGATGAAGTATTAATTACAATACAAAAATTAATGAAAAAGTAAAAGGAGAAGATAAATATGGAAAAAGTAACTTTAAATGTTCAAGGTATGTCTTGTAATCATTGCGTTAACTCAATTGAAGGCAATGTAGGTAAGCTCAATGGTGTATCAAATGTAAAAGTTGACCTTGGAACCGGAACTGTTCTTGTAGAGTTTGATAAAGAAGTATTAACATTAGATAAAATTAAGGAAACAATCGATGATCAAGGTTATGATGTACAATAATGCAACAAGGGCGAACGTTTTAAAATAACGGTTGCCCTCTCTTTATAAAACATTTATACCCCCATATGGTATAAATGTTTTGTGACAAATTAAATAAGAATATAAACTCTAGTTTGTGTAACATTAAGAAAATGTTTGATAACGGTAAATCGAAAGTTATAGGAGGGTATAAAATGGAAACAGATAATCGCTCATTAGCACAGCCTAAACCTAATACTAATGATAATGAAAGTGTTTCACTAAATATTACTGGAATGACATGTGCCGCATGTGCTACTAGAATCGAAAAAAACATATCAAAAGTGCAAGGTGTTCAAAAAGCAAATGTAAATCTTGCTACTGAAAAGGCAGCAGTGACCTATAATCCTTCGCAAGTATCAATTGAAGAGATAATTGAAAAAGTTAACAAAACAGGGTATGGGGTTGAACAAGAAAAAGTAAATTTAAATATTATAGGTATGACATGCGCTGCATGTGCTACTCGTATTGAGAAAGTATTGAATAAGGTAGACGGAGTAAAAAATGCTAATGTTAACCTCGCTACAGAGAAAGCTAGTGTTGAATATATCCCTGGAAGTACCAATGTAGATCAATTAGTTAATATGGTAAGGAAAGCTGGCTACGATGCAAAATTAGTTAGTGAAAATGAAGGAGATTATGAACAGAGTACTCGAGAAAAAGCTTATAGAAAGCAAAAAATAAAATTTATTGTTGGTGCCATTTTATCCATACCTTTTTTAGTCATGATGATATCAGATTTTATGATGGAGTACGGAAATGGAGGGTTCTTTCACTTAAATCCTTGGATTCAATTTTTACTAGCCACTGTAGTTCAATTTTATGTTGGGGGTCATTATTACCGCGATGCTTATAACTCAGTTCGGGGAGGTAGTGCTAATATGGCTGTCCTAGTAGTACTAGGAACGTCTGCAGCCTATTTATACAGTTTAGTTGTTACTATAATGGGAACTGGGCAATATCTTTATTTTGAAGCAGCAGCTATAGTTATGACTCTAATTGTATTAGGAAAGCTACTTGAAATAAGGGCTAAAGGTCAAACCTCAGAAGCCATAAAAAAATTAATGGGTTTACAGGCAAAAACGGCTAGAGTTATTCGAAATGGTGTAGAAATAGATATACCACTAGAAGATGTTCAAACAGGAGAACTTATTATTGTTCGGGTAGGCGAAAAAATACCAGTTGACGGAATAATTATAGAAGGAAATACAACAGTTGATGAATCCATGTTAACAGGGGAAAGTATGCCTGTAGGTAAAAAAGCTGGGGATAATGTTATTGGTGCTACTATGAATAAACATGGTTCATTTAAATTCCAGGCAACGAAAGTTGGGAAAGATACTGCCCTTTCTCAAATTGTTAAGCTAGTAGAAGAAGCTCAAGGATCCAAAGCTCCAATTCAGCAAGTTGCAGATAAAATTTCAGCAGTATTTGTTCCTATTGTCATTGTGATAGCTCTAGCTACTTTTGGTATTACATTCGCACTTGTTGGATTTACCCCGGCTTTAGTTAGTACAATTGCTGTACTTGTTATTGCATGTCCGTGTGCATTGGGATTAGCAACGCCAACTGCTGTTATGGTAGGTACTGGTAAAGGTGCTGAAAATGGACTACTTATAAAAGGTGCTGAACACCTTCAAAACTCACAGCGAGTAACAACTGTAGTATTAGATAAAACCGGTACTATTACTAAGGGTGAACCTGATGTAACAGATATTGTTCCTTACGGTAACCTTTCTAAAGATGAAATATTACAAATTGCTGCAACTGCTGAAAAAGGATCGGAACATCCACTTGGAGAGGCAATTGTAAACAGTGCAACAGAAAAAGGAATAGACTTATTAAAAGCTAATAATTTTAATGCTATTCCAGGGCATGGGATTGAAGTTAGTATCAATAAACAAAAGATATTAATCGGTAATAAAAAGCTTATGGCCCAGAATAATGTAAATATTAATGCTTCTATTGATACTATGGAAAAATTTGAAGGTGAAGGAAAAACTGCTATGCTTATGGCTATTGATGACAGTCTAGCAGCCATAATTGCCGTAGCAGATACTGTTAAAGAAACATCCTCGGATGCCATTAAGGCTTTAAAGAAATTAGGAATTGAGGTCATAATGATTACGGGGGACAATCGACTTACAGCAGAAGCAATTGCCAACCAGGTTGGTGTAGACCGAGTGCTCGCAGAAGTTCTGCCAGAAGATAAATCTGCCGAGGTAGAAAAACTAAAGAAAGAAGGAAAAGTTGTTGCGATGGTTGGAGATGGAATTAATGATGCTCCGGCACTTGCTGCTGCTGATGTAGGCATTGCAATTGGAACTGGTACAGACGTTGCAATGGAGGCAGCGGACATTACGCTAATGCGCGGGGATTTAATGGGAATAGTCGATATAATTCTTCTGTCCAAATCAACGATGAGAAAAATACGACAGAATTTGTTTTGGGCATTTGCATATAATATCATCCTCATACCGGTTGCAGCCATTGGATTATTAAATCCAATACTCGCCGGTGGTGCTATGGCTTTTAGTTCCGTGTCCGTTGTAGGAAATACATTATTTCTTCGCAAATGGAGACCAATTAGATAAATGGATAAAAACAACCTGCAAATTATCTGCAGGTTGTTTGTTTTATTTAGGGGCAACTACTGTTGTACTGTTGTTGCTGTTTTATATTTCTACCTATACGTTCTAGTTATTTTTAGACTAGAACGTATAACGTTTAAAATTTATGAACTTTTGTTCATATAAAATGCATAAAATCTTCAATTATTTTTAATATCATAATTCATGAAAGTGAGGAGAGAGTATGAAATTAAAAATACTAGCATTAATTGGATTCCTATTATTAATCCTTTCAGCATGCTCCAATAAACAAAACGAGAGTATAAATCGAGCAGATGTTGAAAAACAGGCTGAGAAGATTTCTTCAGAAGAAACAACTAAGACAGAAATCTTAAAAGGGAATGAGTTTACGATTGTTGCAAAAGAGGCAACTCATCAATTAACAAAAGATATTAGTGTAGATGCTTGGACTTTTAATGGTTCGGTACCAGGTTCTCAAATTCGTGTAATGCAAGGGGAAAAAGTAAAAATCAACTTAAAAAATGAACTTCCCGATCCTGTAACTATACATTGGCACGGTATTGTTCTTCCAAATAATATGGATGGTATACCTGGAGTTACTCAAAATGCTGTACAACCAGGTGAGACATTTACTTATGAGTTTACACCCCGAATTTCTGGTACTTATATGTATCACACTCATCAAGACGGTGTTAATCAACTTGATAAAGGTCTATATGGTGCCTTAATTGTTGAACCAAAAGAAAAAACATACGATCGTGATTATACGTTAATGCTTGACGAATGGATGAGTAATCCAGAGGAAGGTATGGATATGAGCGATATGGAAGGTATGGACATGGGTGAAAGTGATGAAATGGAAGGTATGGATATGGATACGAGTAATGATGGCGGAAGCATGACGATGGACGATATGAGCGCGTATGACATTTTTACCATCAATGGAAAAAGTGGTGAGAGTATTGAGCCTTTAAAAATGAAGGAGGGTGAGACGGTAAGACTCCGTTTAGCTAATATTGGGTATATGACACACAAAATGCATTTGCATGGTCAGAAATTTAATGTAGTTGCGGTTGATGGGCAAGAAATAGAAAACCCAGAAGTAATAGAAGATCAGTTAATCTCAATATCACCAGGTGAACGGTATGATATTGAGTTTGTAGCAGATAACCCAGGAGAATGGTATCTGGAGTGTCATGGAAATATGGAAGGAACAGCTGGAATGAAAGTGAAATTACAATATGAAGGTAGTTCCTTATCTACAGACAAACCGAATCAGGATATAGAACTTCCAGAGTTCACATACACAAATTATGGTTCTTCAAAAGACGGTGAGTTCACTCTAAATCAGAAGTATGATGTTGAATATACAATGAACTTAAATACAGAAGTATTAGATAATAATATGGCTTACACAATCAATGGAAAAGCTTTCCCTAATACAGAAAATATTATGGTTAAAGAAGGTGACCTTGTAAAAGTAAAGATTGTGAATAACTCTAAAGGTGAAGACCATCCTATGCATTTACATGGTACATCTTTTCAAATTTTAAGTAAAAACGGTAAAAAACTTGAGGGTGCATCAATTATTAAAGATACTGTAAATCTAGAACCCGGAGATGAGTATGAGATAGCTTTCAAAGCAGATAACCCTGGGAATTGGCTATTCCATTGCCATGATTTACATCATGCTTCTGCAGGTATGGTAACAATGGTTAAATATAAAGGATTTCAGCCTACTTTTATTCCAGATGAAAATGCTAATAATCAGCCAGAATAAATGATATAAAACAGGGTAAAATGCGGCCTTTAAAAGGCCGCATTTTACTGCTAATTAATGATAGTAACCTATTGGAAAGGAAGTGTATCATTTGAATTTTACTTCATTACTTACAAATAGAAAGGCATTGTTTATTCTGTTAGTAGTTAATATTATAGGCACATTATATGGATTTTTATGGTATGGAGGCCAACTATCAGTTACACCTAATAAATATCTAATTTTTGTTCCAGATAGCCCAACAGCTAGTTTATTTTTTGTTTTTGTATTAATTGCTTTATTTTTGAAAACTAACTTACCTCTGTTTGAGGCACTAGCTATAGTAACACTATTGAAATATGGAATATGGGCAGTTGTAATGAATTTATTAGTTCTGATAGAAATAGGCTATTTAGATTGGTCTAGTTACATGCTGATTTTTTCCCATGGAGCAATGGCAATCCAGGGTTTATTATATAAAAACTCCTATAAAATAAAAGGTTGGCATCTAGTAGTTGCTGCAATTTGGACTCTTCATAATGATGTGATTGATTACCTATTTAAAATGATGCCAAGATACAGCGTACTAGACAATTATATTCCGCAAATAGGCTATTTTACTTTCTGGTTAAGTGTATTTTCAATCAGCATTACGTATGTTCTTTGTATAAGAAGGAAAAAAGCAATATCGGAAATTTGAAATTTTGGCTAATCTAAAAATTTAAACGAGGTGAATCTTTGTGGAAAATATTCAACCGCTAAATAGAGTCGCTTTTGAAATTGGAACTTTCACTGTTTATTGGTATGGAATTATTATTGGAGCTGGTTTACTTCTTGGTTGGATTCTTGCTACAAAAGAATCTAAAAGACAAGGTCTTCCTAAAGATACTTTTTCGGATCTTTTATTATGGGCTATACCGATTTCCATTCTTAGTGCCCGACTTTATTATGTTTTATTTAAATGGGAATATTACTCGGAAAATCCAGGGGATATCATTGCAATTTGGGAAGGTGGTATTGCCATACATGGAGCTATTATTGGAGGGGCATTAACGGCTTGGTTTTTTGCTAAAAAGAAAGGTTTATCCTTTTGGCAATTGGCTGACATTGCTGCACCTAGTCTTATACTAGGTCAGGCAATAGGGCGTTGGGGGAACTTTATGAACCAGGAAGCTCACGGCGGCAAGGTTACTAGAGATTTTCTGGAGAATTTAAATTTGCCGGATATTATTATTAATCAAATGTATATTGACGGTACGTACTATCATCCCACTTTTTTGTATGAATCCTTATGGAATATTCTTGGTTTTACTTTATTAATTGTTGCTAGAAGAATTGTTTTCCTTAAAAAGGGAGAACTATTTTTAGTTTATATAATGTGGTATTCTTTTGGGAGATTTTTTATTGAAGGGTTAAGAACGGATAGCTTAATGCTTACAACTAACTTACGTGTTGCACAAGTAATTTCTTTGATATTCTTTATTTCCGCTGTCCTATTAATCTGGTATAGAAGAAGGAAGGCATACAAAAGTGGGATAATGTAAAGTATACAAAAATAGGCTCCTTGTTTTCGGAAGCCTATTTTTGTTGTTTTTTCTATGATAAGTGTCTTAATCTCCATTTTTCATCTTATTGCTTTATTTTCTTTTTTTTCTAAACTCTTTTAAAATATATATTAATAACAGGATTAGTGAGCAATATATTATTGTCTCTTTCCATCCAGATGAATTGATGCTGAATACCTTATTAATGGAATAAACTTCAATTAGAAGCGATGGGATTTTTCCTATTGTACTAGCTATAGTAAAAGGGATAATTCTAATGCTACTTAATGCTGCGGTTAATGTCACGGCACCTGAAGGAATAAAAGGAAGAATTCTTAACAGGATTATAAGTATTACGGCTTTAGATTCAGTTGTGCTTTGTAACTTTTTTAAGAAGTGACTTCTTATCTTATAATTAGCAGTAAAGCGATTTAATCCTTTACGATATAAGATAAAACTTACTATAGCACCTAATGATTCACCAATTATTGAAATAATAATTGCTAATTTTAAATCAAAATAAATAATATTTATAGTAGTAAGAAAAGCACTAGGAAGAACTCCAAAAATTGCTATTATAATATTTGCAATTATAGTAACAATGGCTATAATTAAGGGGTTTTCTGGTAAATACTCTATAAAAAGGTCCCTCAATCAGATTCTTTTCCAATCCACTTGTATCCAACGCCCCAAACTGTTAATAAATATTCCTCTGATGGAAAACCAGCCTTCCTAAGTTTATCACGCAAGTTTCTTATGTGAGAATCTATAGTTCTATCTTCTGTTTCTACACCATGGCCCCATATGGAGTGTATAAGATGGTCCCTTGTGAACACCTTATTATGGTTTTGGAGAAAAAGCTTCATAAGTGCAAATTCCTTAGGAGTAAGAGGTATATTCTTCATCTGATAGTGTAATTCAAAGGACTCTTGATCTAAGGTTAAACCGTCAAACTGTATTAATTCCAACCTATTACCTTTTCTTCTTAATACTGCTTCTATTCTAGCAACAAGTTCCTCCCCATCAAAAGGTTTGGATATATAGTCATCTGCCCCTGTATTTAAGCCTTTTACAACATCCTTTTTATCTGTTCTTGCAGTAAGCATTATTATTGGAGTGTCCCAGTATTTTTTTATTTCTACACATGCTTCCCAGCCATCCATATCAGGCATCATTAAATCTAATAATATAAGATCCACGGTGTTCGATTCTAAATAAAGTAAAGCATCCATCGCAGAACTTATTTTTTTGCAATTATAGCCTAGTGGTGATAGATATAGAGCAATTAGATCAAGCATTTGCTGTTCGTCATCTACAATTAAGATGCTTTTCATTTGATTTCTCCTCCAAGATTTTTAAAAGATAGAATAAATGTTGTTCCGATATTAAGCTTACTTTCCACTCTTATTGTTCCTTCTTGTGCTTGGACCAATTCTTGGACAATCGATAATCCTAGTCCATATCCACCTAGTGATCTTGTTCTTGATTTATCAACACGGTAAAAACGATTAAAAATATAAGGTAGATCTTCCTCCGGTATTCCTTTTCCATTATCCTTTATCGTTATTTCCGTTTCTTTTTTTCTGAATCTAACTATAACTTCTACTTTGCTCCTCACTGGAGAATACTTCATAGCATTATCCAATAAGTTGAATAAAATTTGTTCCATTCTTGCTGGGTCTCCATAAAAAGAAGTGGTTTTAGGACAAAAAATTGTTAAATCAATTTCTTTTTCTTTAAAGGCGGGCAACATTTTTATTTGTAGTTTTACTAATAGTTCATTTAAATTTATTTGTTGTTTCTGAATGAGAAATGTATTTTTATCAATCTTGGCTAACTCAAATAAGTCCTCTATTAAAGAAGAAAGTCTATTTGATTCTTCTACAATAATTTGTAAGTACTTTTCTTTTTCTTCTTCTTCAATATTTTTTCTTAGAGAAATATCTGCGTAACCCTTTATATAAGTCAATGGTGTTCTAAGTTCATGGGAAATGCTTGCTAAAAAATCATTTCTCTCTTTCTTTAAGAAATTTAAGTCTCTAGCTAATTCTTTTATGGAAACTGCTAGTTCACCTAACTCATCATTACTTGTCCTTGGGAGATCCACTAAAAAATTACCTTTACTTATTTGATAAGTCGCTTCCTTCATCTTTACGAGTGGTTTAGTCAATGCTCTAGTAAGAAGTACAATCACAACAAAAGTTAAAAGAAGGGCAATTATACCAGCAAGAACAAAATGTTCATTTAACCTTCCAATTAAAGCATGAATGGATGCTGTTTCTTGGTACATATAGACATAACCTATTGTTTCATTTTTTTGCATTATCGGACTTAAAGTAATAATGTAAGGTTTATTTTTCCAGTCATCTTCTACAACTTTCCCCTCACTCTTTAGTTCCGTTTTTTGTTGAATTAAATATTTCTTGAAATTATCATTGTCAAAAGATGTTCCCAAAATATCACCTTTTTGATTAACAATTACTACATCAGTTAAAGCTTCTGATTCCATTAAAATAACGTGACTAATGGAATCTTCTTCAAAATGTTTCTCTAGAATATCTCTATGAGAATTACCCCTTGCTTGTAAAGCGGATAGCTCTTCCTCAATTCTCACATTAACTAAAGAGCTATGAAGATAAGAAAACATAAATGCTTCTAAGCCAAAAATGATTATGAAAAATAGAATCCCTAGTTTTATGGAAAGTTT
>NZ_JVDT01000288.1:2514-8860 GCF_001076885.1 Bacillus sp. 522_BSPC | reverse complement strand
CTTAGTGTAGGCTTTTGTTTTCCGAGGCTTACCGCTCGCTTTCCGTGGGGCTAAGCTTAAGCCTCTCAGCTTTCGCCTCCGGGGTCTCAGACTGTCTCGCTAATCCCACAGGAGTCTTCGTGTATTCCGGCTGCTCCATTTTACCAACTAATTCTTTTTTCCTATTGAAAAAACAACAATCCTTTAGAAAACAGCCTATAGATTAGAAAATTTATTCAGGTTTAATATTTAAATGATCATAAACAAGATGTGTAACACTTCTCCCTCTAGGAGTTCGTTGCAAGAAACCAATCTGAAGCAAATATGGTTCATAAACATCTTCAATTGTATGAGCTTCTTCTCCAATAGTTGCTGCAATCGTTTCTAATCCGACTGGTCCACCCTTAAATTTATGAATCATTCCTAGTAATAATTTATGGTCAATATGATCTAACCCTAAACGGTCAACCTGTAAAAGTTCAAGTGAATTGTCCGCCAAATCTTTAGTAATCATCCCATCTCCCTTTACTTGGGCAAAATCACGTACTCTTCGTAAAAGGCGATTGGCTATTCGGGGAGTCCCTCTCGAACGTCTTGCTATTTCCCATGCAGCAAGTTCTTCCATCCCAATTTGTAGAACATCAGCTGTTCTCACAACAATATCTTTGAGCTGTTCTATTTCATAATATTCTAGTCTAGATAAAACTCCAAACCGATCTCTTAACGGTGCAGAAACAGAACCAGCTCTTGTTGTTGCACCAACGAGAGTGAAAGGGGGCAAATCAAGCCGAACAGATCGAGCACTAGGTCCTTTCCCAATAACAATATCTAAACAATAATCTTCCATCGCTGGATATAAAACTTCTTCTATTGCACGTGGCAACCGATGAATCTCATCTATAAACAGCACATCCCCGGGCTCTAACGCAGTTAATATTGCTGCCAAATCACCAGGCCTTTCAATCGCTGGACCTGCAGTTGTTCTAATATTAACTCCCATCTCATTAGCAATAATCGTCGCAAGCGTAGTTTTCCCAAGTCCTGGTGGTCCATATAATAAAACATGGTCCAGTGCTTCTTCTCTAAATTTAGCAGCCTCAATAAACACCTTTAAATTTTCTTTTACTTTATCTTGACCAATATACTCATGTAATTGAATAGGACGCAGACTTTTTTCAAACGATAAATCCTGCGTATCTGCTTCACTTGAAATGATTCGATCATCCATACCATTCACTCCCTTCCATAAGTCCTCAAGTAAATCTACGTATTTACTACTATTCTTTATTCAATCTATTGATTTCCCCTATGGAAAAACAAGAATCTTAAAAAAGCTAACATCTTATCTTTTTAACAGAAGCTTTAATGCCAGCTTGATATATCCATCTGTTGTTAACTGCTCCTTTTTTAAATGAGGAGAAATTTTCTTCACCTCTTTTTCTGAATATCCAAGAGCTGTTAACGCTAGAATTGCCTCATCCATTGCTGAATCACTTTCTACTTTGGCTAATTGCTTATCTACTGTAAATAAATCTGGGGAGGAATCTTGCATAAAATCAGCTAATTTCCCTTTTAAGTCCAGAATCATCTGTCTTGCCGTTTTCTTTCCAACGCCTGGAAATTTCACAAGAAACGCTTCATCTTCTGCTTCTATTGCAGATATAACCTGACTTGGTTCTCCAGATGCAAGAATAGCCAATGCTCCTTTGGGCCCAATTCCAGAAACATTTAGAAGCTTTGTAAATAAGGCTTTTTCATCTTGTGAACGAAAACCATATAAACTAATATTATCTTCTCTAACATAATGGTAGGTAAATACTGTAATCTTGTTACCCGAAAAGGCTGAAAATGAAAATGGATTAGGTGTTTTAATCTGATAACCAATTTCATTATTTTCGATTACGATATATTCGGGTCCAACAAATTCTACATTTCCTTTTATATATTCATACAAATTAAATTCTCTCCCTTATAAAGAACAATTCCATTAGTTGGGGTCTCACTTCCCATTAAGTGGGGGATAAATCCTAAAGCTTATTTTATCATACTATTTTATTGAACTGCTATTATAGATGATTTTCATAATATTCTTTTTTTTAAAAAAAACAGTGATCAGAATGGCACTATTTTCTGTGCTTCTTCTGTTCACTGGGGGTGATTTTCTTAATTCGTCGTTTCGATTGTTGTTAAATTTTTAAAGGTTTCAAGTACTTTTACATATCGATCCCTTGATTTAATCGGAATTCCTTTTTGTAGGTCTTCCTGCTGCTTTGATTCCAGTTTTTTTAGATCAATTTGGAAAAAAGACTGAATAATGTTTTCCTGAGCAGGTTTTCCATTATAAATGGTTAAAATCCCCTCGTCATTAATGCCAAAATATCCATTAGCCTTTAATAGTGGAGATATATCGTCGATTTCTTGTTTAAATACAAGCTCTTTACTTGTCATATCTACCAACTGCCATTTATCGTACTTTGACCAGAAATCTTCCATCGACCATACTGTTTCTTCTACCACTTCTTCGCTCACTTCTCCATCTAAATAAATCCTTTTCAACACCACTTCCAATTTCTTAGGATTTTCATTCAAAGAATGTGTGCTTCCACTCTTTCCATAAACTTGTCCAGTTGATGAAATGATTGTTATAAAACTGACAAGAAGAACAGCTGAAAATAAAAGGAATCTGGTTTTCATTATAACCACCTCTTCACATTACTCAAAACAGCTTCGTTATTTCCAAGGAAATAGGGTACTGTCAATCTAAAGTCTAGGTTTGAAATAACCTAACTCTCTATTATTCTCACCATAAATAATTTTTTCATTCCAAATTCATAGCAATCTTATTTTAATGTTTCTATTTATCTGCTCAGCTTGATGTTTTATATTTTTGATTGTTAAACGAATTCCCTCCGAAAATGGTACACGCGAATGCCATTTCAGATCCATTTGTGCCTTCGTTGTTGATATTCTACTTTTCTCCCCTTCTTCTAACGAATGAAGTACATCTTCTTTTATAGAAGAATGAATAATGGAGACAACTTCCTTCATAGAATATATTTCCTTAGGACAAATATTATATACTTGATTCTCTCCATTATTTAAACTTGAGATAATTGCTTGAATGGCATCACTTATGTAAAGAAAGTGCTTCTTCTGTTCTCCATCATCAAATACGATAGGTGGACGATTTTCAATCACTTTTTTAATCGTTGATTCTATCATACTCTCTGTATTCATATGTTTGGAACTTGCTCCATAAATTATGGGAAAGCGTAAAATTGTAAAAGAAAGACCGTAAAGAGTGTGGTAGTTTTGTATATATTTCTCCTCAATCTTCTTAGAAAGCCCTTCAAAAAGTACAGGTTGCAAAAGCTTTTCTTCCGTTATAGCTCCTTCTATGTCCCCATAAACAGCAATCGTGGAGGGGAAGATGATTTTATGTACTTTTGCTTGCACACATGCTTCGAGCACTTCAATCGTACAAGCAATATTCTCTTCTGACTGTTCAAATGAATCCTTCATGCTGTTGGATGTTATGGCCTTGTTAGATAGATGGATAACGCAATCTACCTGGTTCTCCATCAGTATGTCGGCTAATTCCATCCCGTTTAAGAAAGTGTATACATCATTATGTACTAGAGTTGAAATTTCACTATGTTTCTGTTGCTTTCCAGCTACTATACAATAAACATTATTCTTTGAAAGTTGTTCCTTTAGAGCAGTTTCCATTTCACTCTCTTGTCCACCTGTAATTAACACTCTCACTTTGAATCCCTCCGCACTTTTTGCCTCTATGAAAAAACCGATTAATAAGTTCTTTATAACGAATAAATATTTCATTATAAAGCATAACTCTTTTCATTCGTAATTTCAACAAATAAATTCATTATATAGAACAGTTTTATAAATATACACTTTTAACTACTTAAAAAATGTCTTTTAAATCCATTATTTGTGATAAATCAAACCAATCAATTCGTTTCCAATAAAGAACATATGATAAAAAACTAACTTCGAATGGGGCGAACCTTTTCGAAGTTAGTTTTTTATTATCTGTTTTCTTTTGTCGGATTTAAGCGATTAAAGATATTTTCTATATTATTGTTAATCGTTTGCTGCGGTTGACCATTTTTTATTGAACGATTTATATCCTCAATGCTCGTAAATATTCCTCTATCTGTCACTACAGAAATATCTTTTCCATTTAAAGAATCATTTAACTTATCTTTTACTTTTGCTTTTGTCTGATCAACAATTTTCGTATCGTCTACTTCAAGTGCAACCAAAACGTTTTCTCCATAAACAATTGAACGTGCATTTTTTACATTATCCATTTTAGCAGCTGCATTTGATACCTTTTCAGCTAACTCTGTATCATATGAAACGCGATTATCTTGATTATCGTTATTTCTATTCTCTCTCGTAGTATTTTTATTGTTAACATTTTGGACACCAACACCATTTTTATTATCTTCATCCCCAAAGGTATGGTCCATCATTTCTGTAATTGGTCCGTCATTGTCTGTTGTAAAACTGTTATTATTGTTTACATCATGTTGTTCATTGGAGTAATATCCAATCGGTCTAGCATTATTGAGACGATTTTGATCTGCGGTTTGGTCATCGTTCACACCACAGCCAGCCAAGCCAAAAGTTACCGTTAAAAGAACTGGAGCAACTAACTTATTTTTATTCACAGTAATATTCTCCCCTTTATTTAAATCTAGAGCAAGACGTTGCTCTTTTTTATCTTCTGCTCTTCGGAGAGAATCATACTGTAAAGTCTAGCCATTATAGAATTGCCCGATTATATATCTACAATTTGTCTTAGCTTTTGGTAAAATTTCTTTCTTTTTTCATACTGATCTGTTGTTAAGTCAAGCACTTGTTTTAATAAAAAGTCATTTGAAAGATGTTTGTTTCTGATTATTCTATTCCATTCTCTAAGAATATCTGTTGGATACATTAAAGCGATTAAAAACCATTCCTCTTTGAATAACTGAGAATATCCACTCATCTTTTGTAATTGTTGGAGGGACCAACCTATATTCGGCAAAATCCGATTAGCAAACTGCAAATAATCGCCCACTCTTGGACCAATACTAATTAAATCAAAATCAATTAGATATAGTTTATTATTAATGTCACGCATAAAATTATGGTGGGCTACATCCCCATGCAATATAACATTTGATTTTGAATGAAGATATTCATTATGCTCTTGTATATAAAGAAAGGAAATATTAGCCCATTCGAAAATTTCCTCCACGATTTCCATTTTCAAATAATGCTCTATTATTGACTTATTACTTCGAAATTCCACTAACCGTTGTTCTAATTTTTTCATTAAAAGAAAGGAAGGCAAAATATATTTATAAATTTCTACAAGACGTTCTGTAACTGTATAATAGTGTTCTAATAATTGAAGGGCTTCCCTTCTATTGCCTTTACTACTATATGTAAAGGAATCTTTATGAGGAGAAATGTATTCAATCATACCAAACAGCATCTCATCTATAATGATCGGTTCATCATCGAACACATAAAATTGGTACGTATGTGTGAAGCCCTCCTGTTTTAGCGCTCTTGTAAAAGCCTCTTGAATTTTTAATTTTTGATAGCTATTATATCCTTTTAAAATCATCCAAAATTGATTGGTTTTAACTAAGTATACCTCATTCCTAATTCTGCTTATTTCTAAAATCTTAGCAGGAATTTTTTTTTCTAATAAAGAAAGGAGACGATAATAAAAAGTATCGTCCCCTCTATGATAAAAATCATAAATCACTGCTTTCGTCCTCTTGGTATCTTGGCATTCCAAATGGAGTCCCTTGATTAACGCCATAAGGATTCATATATGGCGGCTGCCCTATAGTAGGATTATACGGAGGGGTAAATACTGGTGCATTGCCTCCAGGTCCATAAACTGTCGGGACCATTTCTTGTGCAACTGGCTGCCCAATACTTGCTTCATAAGATGGAGAATCTCCAACTGGACTATTATTTTCTACCTGATAAGGCATTGGTGTATTCCCGCCCATACCTTGAGGATAAGGAGATTGCATCATTGGTCCCTTTTCTGGGCTAAATCCTTGCGGCATTGGCGCCATTCCCATTCCTGGTGCATATCCTCCTACCATCGGTCTCATTTCTGGACCGAATCCTTGTGGCATTGCTGGCATTCCCATTCCTGGTGCATATCCTCCTGCCATCGGCCCCATTTCCGGGCTAAATCCTTGCGGCATTGCTGGCATTCCCATTCCTGGTGCATATCCTCCTGCCATCGGCCCCATTTCCGGGCTAAATCCTTGTTGCATTGGCGCCATTCCCATTCCTGGTGCATATCCTCCTGCCATCGGTCCCATTT
>NZ_JVDT01000288.1:0-2414 GCF_001076885.1 Bacillus sp. 522_BSPC | reverse complement strand
CATTCCCATTCCTGGTGCATATCCTCCTGCCATCGGTCCCATTTCTGGGCTAAATCCTTGTGGCATCGGCGCCATTCCCATTCCTGGTGCACCTCCTGCCATCGGTCCCATTTCTGGGCTGAATCCTTGCGGCATTGGCGCCATTCCCATTCCTGGTGCATAACCTTCCCCCATTCCCTCTAATTGAAAACCTTCGCTTGCTGGAAACGCTGATTGTTGCGGGAATGATGGAGCACCACATCCACAATCCTCCTTATAAGGAAGGTTATAGGATGGTAATACTGGCGCTGTATGCGTTGGGGTAGGGACAAAGGGTTGATGTCCTAATCCGGCTATGTCTGAAGATTCTTTTTTATGGTGCTGATGTTCCACAGGCATTTGACCGTACTGCACTAATGGCTGTTGATAATAGTCAGGGGGCACATTACTGCCGTGTACCGGCGCTTCGCCATGTGTATAAGCAGAATAAGAAGATGAAGACTCTTCCCATTTATGCTTATCTGTAAAATCTACACCTGGTAGTGGCGTAGCTTGTGAACCTAGTTGTTCTACTGGTATTCCAGCTGGAGGGCATACTCCTGGAGGAAAACCGCTTCCTGGCATCATTGGAGAAACTTCATAACAATATGGCTGATAAGGCACAATAGGCGGACACTCATCTTGTTGAACTACTGGTTTTTCGGGTTTTACTGCCTTTATTGGCTTTACTGCCTTTTCTTTAGGTACTACTGGTGCAGGCTTTGGTGGCAAAACTACCTTTTCTTTCATGTCCACATCAACATCTACGTCCACATTCGTCATATTCATGGAATAATAATTAGTTACATCAATTTCTGGAATGATTGGCGTAGGCATTTTAGGAGTGTATGGTTTTTCCTTTGGCGCTTCTTTTTTCGGCATTTCCTTTTTGGGCATTTCTTTAATAGGCATTTCTTTTTTCGGTGCTTCCTTTACAATTGGCTCCATTGCTATCGGCATTTCTTTTTTTGTTCCCATAATAGGAGCTTCTTTCTTTATATTTCCTCCTGAAGTTGGAACTTTAATTTTCATGCCGGGCATAATCATATCTGTATTACTCAATTGGGAATTTAATGCTTTTAACTCTTCGAAATTCACCCCGTATTTTTTTGCGATTTTCCAAAGAGTATCCCCTTTCTGAACAATATGGATCTTCACTATAGATTCCCTCCTATGCATATGTCCATATAGTCTATGTTCACAATGCAAAATGGTTATCATTCTATTCAAAAATCTATGCGCTTTTTTTCAAATTATGTGTTTTAGCAACATAAAGATAGGAGATCCTTTGTCCTTCTTTTCAACTATATTTTTGTTACCAAGAACCTATCAAAAATCAAATTTATTTTATTCAATTTATAGAGACTTTTGATAAAATAGAAAGGAAAGAATATATAAACAAAATCCACCAATATATAAAGAAAAATTATTTTTAATCCTTTCTTTATTAAAAAGAGACTTTTCGCAAACGTTTTTGCTATTTTCTGCAGCCTGAATATAGCTAATTAATGGCATCTTATATATTTTGTCTGTTATTGTTTTTTTGAACAATGCAATTCTTAATAAAACTCTAAACTATAGCAAGAGTATACGTATAACCTTTTACTAAAAAGAAAGAATCATTAAAGGAGAGATTAGATGACAGAATCAAAGAAAATGCTTGGAGAAGAAAGAAGAGCTTACATCCTTTCCTTATTAAAAGAAAATAATCGCCCTTATACCGGTAGCGAGCTTTCCAAATTGACGAATGTTAGCCGACAAATCATCGTCGGAGACATTACCCTTCTAAAAGCGAAAAACGAACCGATATTGGCTACTAGTCAAGGCTATTTATATTTACAGGAATCAAAACCATCTCTTTATGAGAGAATTATTGCTTGTAATCATCCTCCAGAGAAAACAGAAGAAGAATTAAATATCCTTGTTGATAATGGAGTAACGGTTAAAGATGTTAAAATTGAACATCCAGTCTATGGGGATTTAACAGCTTCTATTCTCGTTTCTAATCGAAAAGAAGTTAAGCAATTTATGAAGAAGATAAAGCATACAAACGCAGCCTATCTATCAGAATTAACTTCTGGTATCCATTTACATACCATTACTGCACCTTCTATTGACACATTGATAGAGGCAGAAGAGGCTTTACGCAAGGCACATTTTTTAATCAAAGAAGAGACTTAAAGAAGTTGAAAAAAGAGGCTAAGACATAAGTATTCCAGCTTAAAATAAACCCTAATGATTATACGAAGATGCCAATGAAAGGTTCGTATAATCATTAGGGTTTTTTTATTCGTTTAAAAAGGATGTTCCATGAAGTTTGTTGCTATTCCGCAGCCTGAATATACTTCGCTTGAGACCACTGAAAAACTGCAATATAATCATAATTGTTGGTGGCC
>NZ_JVDT01000287.1 GCF_001076885.1 Bacillus sp. 522_BSPC | reverse complement strand
CTCAACTTTCGCAGAGTGATATCGGCAAATAAGCCTTGATATAATTAGGAAGGCCAGCGATCCACTGTTCAAGTTGACTTTGAATTATTTTTTTGATTTTCTTATTCGTTTGTTTAAGTGCATCTTGAAGAAGCTCGATCAATTGCTGTAATGCGACAGCCCAATCAAGTTCATTTACTTCATCGCATAATTCGTAAAACAGACCACCTATTGTGCGTTGATCGGTATTACAGCGATTCTGCCACGACAGAACGATAAAACGAGAAAACACAATCGTTGTATGGCAAATAAGCGCGTCATATGAACGGCTTTGGAATTCTTTTTCAAGTTTCAAAAGAGATTTGGCCGCCTTAAAGAATACCTCGATATCCCAGCGCATTCCATAGATTCGGACGATCTCCTGTTCTGAAAGAGTGCAGTCTGTGCTGAGGATGGCAAGCCAGTCGCTTTTCTTATTTCTGTTTTGAATGAATACCACTTTAATTGGTGTTCCATTAGCCATGATCGTATGGATGGAACGAAGAATTCCTTTCTTGGATTGAATGGGTCCAGCTAGGCGGTATAGTTGCTTTAAAGAAACCATCTCCCCGTTTACGTTATAACGTTGTTTTGTTTCTTTGACCATACCAATTACGTCTAATCCTTGATCCACAATAGACTTTACAAGTGGTGGCAATGTAAACCAAGAATCCATAAGGACATAACTTGCATCTATCCCATTGGCTAATGCACGTTTAATCATGTCAGGAACTTGTTCAGGCTCAGTTTGTAATGCATTTTCTCGACGCTTGTATCCACAAGTACGTTTATCAATTTTTTCAGAGATACCATTGATTTGAGACTTTTTTGAACTGACTAAAGAAAAGTCAATTGGCATAAATGTATAGCCATCTGACCAGCCCAAAGTGAGCATACGAAACCCCTTAAAGAAACGCATTTTCAGGGAAGCATGATCAAAACAACGAGCGAGAAGCTCTACCTTTTTACTACGATTTCGGTCATACGCAGAATCATCGATAATCAGTACTTTTGGACGCTCTTTATTCGTAAGGCGAGTCACCTTTTGAATAGTAAAAATGCTCAACAGTAGTAAGAAACGGCGCCAATTAAAAGTTGATTGGTTTAAAAAGCGATAGACGGCATCTTTGGCTGGAAACTGATCGGCTTTCTTTGAATCAAGAAGTGAAAACCAATTTTTGTGCTGGAAAATCAAACAGAAAACAAGCTGAAATAAGTAGGAACAGCTGAAACCGAAGGATTTTTTAATTCCTGCTTGGCGCAGGTGTTTATTCATTTCAAGCTCAGAAAAAACCGAATTAAGTTCTTTTGGTAGTTGATTGTTTTGGCTATTTTGGTCTATCATATAGGGAGCACCTCTTCTGTATGGTAGTGTTTTCTCTACAATTACACTATACCAAAGAATGAGGTGTTATTTCATTTTATTAAACACTGTCAAGCAACATATTTAATAGACCATAGACGCAATACAACTAACGATTTGCACTTATTTTTTTGGTGCGAAAGTTGAGTACATAATATACAAGGAACCAAATTAAATTTTTCTTTAAAACTTTTTCTGCAAAGTAATTATATTACCAGAAAGGAGTTACTCTGATGTTTCCCATCTTTTTGGAGTTTATTTCGCAGATAATCTTGATGATTTTTCCAAGTGAGAAATACAAAATCTAATGAATAGGAGGAATATAATTTAATATCGCCATCTATTATGGGATAGTGATATTTTCAAAAAATGTTCTTCCTAAGCAAAATCATTACATACATAAACACAGTTCTAAAACATTTTTTTAGAATCATTTTCTGTATTTATAAAACAAAAATAAAATGTAAATAATTACTATTTATATTATGGGTGTTTACTGGTAAAATGAAGGAAAAATTATACAATGTTAGGAGAAATGATCAATGTGATTGGATTATTAATTTCCGTACTTCTTTTTAACTTCTTTGCCTTTCGGTTGAATAAGCATTTAAACAAGAATCAGATACTACATATTTATATTTTTTCTATCGCATTTCAATTATTATTTGATATAATTATCGATTTTAAGCTGCATGCATATTGGTATTTTACGATAGAAATAGAATGGCATGTTTTATTATATGCTATCTTTCTAGTACCTCCTGTCAATATAATTTTTCTCAATTATTTTCCATTCAAAAAATCTATTTTACATAAAATAACCGCAATCCTACTATGGAATATTGCATTCCTACTCTATGAATTCCTTACTCTATCTCCAGAGCCTTGGGGCTACTTCCATTATGGCTGGTGGAAATGGTGGTACTCGGCTTTACTTAATCCAGTTTTACTAGTAATCGTCATTAAGTATTATCGTTATATACAGAAAATAGAAAGTTCGGTATAACGTTAAACATTGGTTAAATTATCGTTAGCTGCTTTACATATATTTTTTTCCTTTAGGTAATACTATGATTAATAATTATCTAATGGAGCAGGTGAAGATTGGATGAATATGGAAAGGTGGATTTTAATAGGAATCATTGCAATAAGCATCCTTGCCCTTTTCTTTCTTGTTCCCAAAAATAAAGCTAGAGAAGCTTGGATGATATTTTTATCTCTGCAGATCATCACTTGGCCAGCTGGATTACTTGCAGTGGAATGGAACATGATTGATTATCCTATTCAGCTTTTCTCCTTCGCAAACGAATTTAATCGATCAAGCTTCACCTTTGAATTTTTCCTTTTTCCCGTAACAGCAATTATGTTTAATTTATATTACCCGAAAAAAATAAAAAAAACAGGGACCTTTTTTTATTATTTTCTCTTTGCTGGCTTTTTCACCTGCCTGGAAGTCATCATTGAGCGACATACCGAGCTCGTGAACTATATAAGCTGGCATGGATCTTATACGCTAATAACAGTTATGGTTACCTTATTTCTTAATCATACTTATTATCATTGGTTTAAAAAAGGGGTAAAAGGAACAGAGACAAATGAATAAAGAACTAGTTATTTTAATTTTCTCATGGATTACTTGTTTATTTTTGCTCATTAAATTTATTCCGAAAGAGAAAAAAAGGTATTTCCAAATTATTTTTTTGTTTGCTCATGCAACAGCCTGGATATTTCAATATATCCAAGTAAATATAGGGTTAGTAAGTTTTCCTTATCGAGAATTTGAACAGGCAACCAAAATGAGTTTTTCCCTCTATTATGTGGTTTTGCCAACTTTCGCTGTTTTTTTCATGCTTTTTTATCCAGAAAAGCAGAATTGGATGAGAAAATGGATTCATTATCTAATTTTTTGCAACGGTATGCATCTTTATATGTTTTTAGTGGAGAGACATACTGAGCTTGTTCATGATATAAACTGGCATTGGTGGTTTGCTGTCACGATCGACCTATGTATATTATACCTTGTAAAAACATTTGCTTTCTGGTTTAGGAAAGGTTTAAGTGAATCGTCTGACTAAAAAAGCCAAAGTCCACTAAAGGATTTTGGCTTTAAAAATTATGCTAATAAAACAAACATTCAACATCTCACATATTTACGCTTAAAGCCAAGTATGCCTCTATCTAAATCCTTTTGAATTCTTTCTGACACATTTGACATCGTGCTTTTTTTCTTGCCTTTCTTGATTTCAACTAGACCAACCTCTTTAGCCGTTTCTACTGCTTTTTCATGAAGGGGCACATAGGATATGGCAACGGTGTAGATAAAGTTATTCATAGCTGATTTCACCGTATCTGGAGATTGATGAATCGTATTTTTCACTTGATCAAGCATACTTGCAAGCTTGCTTTCACTAAATTCAAAGTCCTGTCTATTTCCTAACAGCCAGCAATAACAGCTCCAGCCTGCAGACATTCGCAGTTCTTCTCCGCTTTGAATCCATTTATCGGCAACCGCTTGCGCAAAATCCGTTTCTGCTAAAGACACGGCCACCACATAATCTGACAGCATAAAGAAATAGGCCGCATCTATCCAGCGTTCAAAATCTTCCTCTGTCATGATATCTGGATCACAAATGACACCAGCAAAATACATCGCATCATAGTTGCCCGTTGCGTATAGCTCTTCTGCTAACGGTTGATTCTTCTTAATTTTCCGAGCAATTGGCTTCATCGCACCAGTAGCTACGCCAAATACTGGCTCGTTTGCACCATTGCCCATATAAAGCTTCTTCGTCCTTTCCTTCCCAAGTGCTTCTAACTCTTGCATCACTGTTTCAAACTCCATTGGTTCCCTTCCTCCTAATGATATAGTATCTTCTAATTATTCGTTCCCTTTATATCTTTCTTCTACCATATAAGCCATAGATTAGATTTAGCAGGAATTATCTATTTGTATATTGAATATGTACTAAAGCTATTTTATTTACAAAGAAGGAGAATTGTCAATGGAGCGCGTATTTCCACTTATTGAAACAGAGCGTTTAGCTTTACGAAACGTAAGCGCTAATGATGCTAAGGATATGTTTACCTACCTATCTGATCAAGATGTTGTTCAACATATGGGGCTAGAACCATATAAGTCTTCTGAAGAAGTGATGGAAGAAATTAATTGGTATAAATCAATCTGGGAAAACGGCACTGGAATCAGATGGTGCATTACATTAAAAGACGAAGATACCGTGATTGGCAGCTGTGGATTTTTGAATATGCAGCAGAAACATTATAAAGCAGAAATAGGATATGAACTAAGCAGAAATTATTGGGGGCAAGGCATTGCTAGCGAGGCTTTAGAAGCTGTGCTTGCCTATGGCTTCAAGCATTTGAACTTAGAAAGAATCGAAGCATTAATCGAACCATTAAATACCTCTTCGCAAAGATTAGTCGAAAAACATGGCTTTCTAAGAGAAGGATTATTAAGACATTATGAATATACTTGCGGGAAATTTGATGATTTATACATGTACTCTATCCTTAAAGGAGATTTTCCTTCTTTAAAGCATACTAAATAGATATTCATACAAAGAATCAGCCCTCCTTTTCCATGTAAAATTCAACATTAACTCTGCCTCCTTTGGTTAAACTAATATAAAATCAAAGGAGACAAAAGTATGAGGAAACGCAAGCGTGATGAAAACATATTAAGAATTTTATGTATCATAGGAATAGGTGCTTTTTTTAACCTACTTCGAAAGCCTCCATTAAAGGATTGGCTCATTATTTTCTTGGTGAAAAGTTATATAGCTTCCATTTTAGATAATCTTTTGGTAAAAAAAGGGTATCTCGTCTATCCAATAAAATTAATCAAAACCTTTGATGTGAGCGTATTATTCAGCTATCTTCTTTTTCCAGTAACATGTATCTATTTCAATCAAGTAACGAAAAATTCAAGTATCATCGGCATATTGATAAAGTGCTTATTCTTTAGCCTTCCTTCTGCACTTGCTGAATATTGGATAGAAAGAAAGACTAACTTAATTCGATATAAAAAAAATTGGAATTCCACTTATAGTTTTCTTTCCATTGCAGGAACCTTTTTATTTGTGCGTTTTGTAATCGTTTTAGTTCGAAAAGCTGCGAATAAGCAGGCAGAAGAAGCCTAATATTTTCATTTAGTTATTGTATTTTTCCACATAAACATTCCTCATTTTAAAGGAATTTCTTCTTTTTTATCGAAGTAATTTTATAATCCAAAATAAAGGTGGAATGTTTATGCATTCAATTATTTCTCCTATCATATGTAAAATAAATAATGTGTTTATACATGTTAGCAACCTCGAAGAATCAGCAAAATGGTATAGCGACTTACTTGGGCTTCCATTTCATAAGAGCAATGTGAAATCACCAGTATATAATATTCCTCTTCCTTCCGAAACAGGACTGACATTGGATGATCACACTTTCGATCCAGACTTTAAGCTCCAGCCCTCGGAACATGTTTTATTTAATTTTTTCGTTCGGGATATTGATGAAGCATATGAATTTGTAAAAAGCAAAGGAATTATCATTGTTAAAGAAATAGAGCGAATTGGCGATTTTGCTTATTTTAACTTTAAAGACTTAGATGGAAATGTACTAATGATTTGTAATAATTAATCCATCTAACCTGATTTCAATGCAGCGATTCTTTGCTGCATTGATTTTACTTATATATCTTGTATTTTATCCCTTTTTAATACTAATTGTTAATATCTCAAGTTAGAATTAACCTGAAATATATAACAACTAAGGAAGACTTAAATCCGCTTCGTTCTTAAAGCAAACTTTCTTCTACTACCTTCATTTTATAAAAATATTCTTGTTTATTCATTAACTCCCTATAAGAACCGCACTCGACAATTCCCCCTTGATCCATTACAATAATTTGATCCATATGATCTAATTCCTGTAAACGATGGCTAACTAAAATGAATGTATCCTGTTCAGCACACTCAAAAATTTCCTGATAAATATTTTGTTCTGTCTGTGCATCAAGTGATGACGTTGGCTCATCTAGTAACCATAAATGCCCTTTTTTCAAAAATGCTCTAGCAATAGCCAAACGTTGTTTTTCTCCCCCTGAAAGATTTTCTCCTTTTTCTAACACGCGATGCTCTAGCGAAAAATGTTCTAACCTTGCCTTTTTTAATGCCGCTTCCATTTGTTCGTCACTAAGCTGTGATCCAGCTAATTGAAGATTATCACGAATAGTTCCATAAAAATAATAATTTTCCTGTAAGACAACTCTAGTTTGTTCCCAAATTGCCTCGCTGGATACTGTCGATGTGTCAAAATCTCCCCAATAAATTTTTCCAGCATCTACATGTTGTAGCTTTAAGATAAGCTGAAGCAAGGTGGATTTTCCAGAGCCACTCGCACCAACAATCGCCGTCTTTGACCCGGCTGGCATCATAAATGATAAGTTTGGAATCGTTCTACGCCAATTTCCCGTGTAAGTGAATTGAATGTCTATAAACGCTAATGATGGTGCGAGGCTAGGTAATTCATTAATAGTAGACTCCCTTTTATCTTCTATGAAACTCAGATCTTCTACTACTTCATATAAACGTGTAGATGCATCTCTACTTTCTTGCATATAAATAGGAAAAACCGCCATCGGTGCAGCAGGCTCAAAGACAGTTAGAGAAATCATGACAAGCATTGCCAAAAATATCCCTTCAAGCATCCCATTAGTAACAAAATATGCTCCAGCTCCTATGACAAACCAACTTGTAACAAACGTTATAAAACCATTAAACGATTGACTAGACACTTTATTTAAATTTTCTACTTTTTGTTGATTAATATACAATTCAGAGTGACTCAAAAGCTGTTGTTGTTTACTTGGTAATTGATGAAACAGCTTTAATTCACGAAATCCATACATTACCTCTGTAATGTAAGTTGATAGATCACCACGATCCTGCCTAACTTTCCCTTTAATTTTGACTTGCTTTAGGGAAAATAGTGCTGGAATGATAATCGTCGTTAGGAAAAATCCAAGTAATAGAATCAAAGCAATGGCGATGGAATAAAAACTAGTAAATAAGATAGTACTAACAAAAACAAGTAAGAGCACTAGCGGTGGATAAAACACCCTTAAAAAGAAATTTTGAAGGCTTTCTACATCTCCGACAACACGCGCAAGTAAATCCCCGCTTCTGTATTTGTGAAAAATTTGTGGAATAAGTGGCGTTAGTTTTCCAAAAAAAGTTACTCGTAAATTACTTAGAATCGTAAATGTCGCTCTATGAGAATAAAGTCGCTCTCCATATTTCGCTCCTGCCTTAACAAGACCGAGTAACTTTACTGTCGAAGTCAATATTATCAATGTATAAAAAGGAGGAATTAATGCAGACTTAGATATTAGATAACCGCTTGCAGCAAACAAACCTACACTGCTAGTTCCAGCAATAAATCCACAAATGACAGCAATGCTAATATCTTTTTTCTCCATTAACATCAATTTAATTATTTTCTGCAGTGCACTCACTTTTGACTCCTCCTTTTTTGGATCATTACTAACTCCTTATATGCGGGTGAAATTTTTAATAATGATTCGTGTGTACCAACAGCTAGTAGCTTTCCATTTTCTAAAAAAAGAATTTGGTCAGCATTTTTTATCGTATGTAAACGATGCGCAACAGTAATAACCGTTGCTGTCTCATTTAATTTTTGGATTGATTGTTGTAAGATTTTTTCAGTAGCTAAATCCAGCCCACGTGTTGGTTCATCCAACAATACAATATGAGGTTTTTTTAGAAAAGCACGTGCAATGGATACTCTTTGCTTTTCACCGCTAGAAAGCCCTCTTCCAGCTTCACCAATTCTAGTTTCAAACCCATTTTCTAATGGTTCAATCAATGAAGCGATTCCTGCTAATTGTGCTGCCGCTTTAATTGCTTCCATGCCAACTTCGTCTGTAGTTCCCATCGCAATATTTTCAGCTATCGTTCCTGAAAAAATATAAGGGTTTTGCGATATATAAGAAATTTTCTTTAACCAAGAGAATTCTGTATACTTTGTGAGCTCTTCTTGATTAATGTAAATCGCTCCCTTCTCAGGAGTAATCATACCTGCTATTAAATGAAGTAAGGTTGTCTTTCCTGCTCCACTAGCGCCAACAATGGCAATTTTTTGCTTAGGAAAAAAAGAAGCTGTCACAGATTCTAATTGAAAGTTAGTATTTGCGTAAGTGAAATTCACTTGATTGAGTTGAATGGTTGGTGGCACTTCCCACTCTGGAAAAATTTGTACCCCCCATATAGTAGGTTCATCTTCTTCGTCAAATACTTCTAATACTTTTTTAGCTGCTCCCATGCTGCTTCTACCGTTATGAAACGTTACTCCAAGTTCTTTTAATGAACTATAAAATTCCGGAACCAATATTAAAATCAAAAATGCAGTAAAAAAGGAGAGACTTTCATATATAATTATTTGAATAGCAAGTTCTAGTGCTACTATCCCAATACTCAACATCGATATAAGTTCAATGGCAAAAGATTGTGTAAATGCAATCTTCAATATTTCTAGTGTAGTATCGCGAAAGCTTACACTACTTTTTTCTAATTCTTCTTTTTGTCGAATTGTTTGTGCAAATAGCTTTATAGTTACTAACCCTTGTAAAGTTTCTAAAAATTTAGCAGAAAAAGAAGCTAATTTCTCCAACTTCTCTTCTGCTTTTTTTTGTGTTTTGATACCAATTACTATCATATAAATAGGAATAAATGGGGCACAGACCATTAAAATAATGCCTGAATTCATATGCAGTGTGGAAATAACAATAAGCATTAGAATCGGCACAAATATACTTTGCATAACCTGAGGGATAAACTGACTATAAAAACTATCCATCTCATCCACACCATCAAGTAGCATACTTACTTTTTCCCCAGTCTGACCTTTTTCAGCTAGTTGGACAGAATTAGAAACATACTTCTTTAATAACTTCTTACGCGTATCTCCCTTGACATCGCTTGCAATCAAAACACCAATCCGTTTACTTATATAATCCATACTAGACCTTACAAATAGAATGAGGAGTAACGCTATCAACCACGGTATAACTGCTGAAAATGTTTGTTTTTTTAGAAAAACACCATCGACAATACTTGTCATCACGTAAGCCTGTGCAACTATTGCGAGGCCAAGGATCAATGTGAGACCCATTAAAAAATAAACCTTCTTCTTATGAATCCAAACCGTTTTCTTTAAATTTCCCATGAACAATTCAGCCCTCTAATCTATAATTTAGCGTATTCTTCATTTTTTTCCTTTGGCATAATCTGCATCAAATAAAAAGAGGCGCATCAATAAGATTAGAGAAGGAATTAATAATAAAAGTCCCCCAATAAAGGCAATTATAAGCGCCATTGCCATAGATGAATTTGTAACACTATCTTCAATATTGATGTATGGATAGAGTAAATAGGGATACTTAGCCATTCCGTATCCGAAAAAGGCAAAGAGAAACTGCAGCATAATAGCAATAAATGCAATGCCATAATTTCTGCCAATATATAATAGGCTAATCCCAATGATGAAAAAGCCCATCGATAAGCCAAATATCCACCATAAATCCAACATATTTTCATAGTTGACCTGGTTTCTCTGACTTAAAGTAATCATCGTTGTCAACGCCATAATAATGGTTGGTGTTGCCCAAAATAATGCCCATTTACGTACTAACAGTAGTGCTGCTATATCTTTTGCTCTTGATGCATAATAGGTGATAAAGCTTGCACTAATAAATAAAACAGAAACAATAGCTAACGCAACAATACTCCATGCTAATGGACTGGTAAATAATTCTAAATACTTTAACGAAACTTGACCGTTTTGTTCAGAAATATATCCTCCTTCTGAAATCGTTAAGGCGACCGATAACGATGCCGGGATGAATAGCCCTGTAGCTCCATATAGAAACATATAAACATTACTTTGTTTTGAACCATAATTTTCAAAAGCATAAAAGGAACCTCGAATTGCTAGCAAAATAATCCCAAAACTTGCAGGCACAAGTAAAGCGGATCCATAATAATATGCCGTAGATGGGAAAAAACCGACGATTCCTACAAAAAAGAAAACTAAAAACACATTCGTAACTTCCCAAACAGGCGATAAATAGCGCGAAATTATTTGATTAATGATATGATCTTGCTTCGTAATCTTTGCATAATATGCAAAAAAACCTGCTCCAAAATCAATCGATGCTACAATGAGATAACCGTATAAAAACAGCCACAAAACCGTAATCCCAATTACTTCATAGCTCATTTTTCAATTCCCTCTTTCCATTCAGGGTAATGCTTCTCTAACTCCACTTCAGCTGGATTGTCTTTAAATAATTTTCGCAAGGTTATCGTAAATAATGTACCGAGCACTATATACAATGCTAGAAATAGAAAAAACATATGCAGGATATAAGTAGAAGAAGTTGCTGCCTCATCAACCGTCATATATCCTCTTACTATCCAAGGCTGTCTTCCTAGCTCTGCAAAAAGCCATCCAAGTTCTACAGCTAACATTGCAAGTGGTCCACTTATCGCAAGTAGCCAAAGCATTAATTTACTGTGCACATTCCAGCGCTTAAGCCTCCTTAAAACAATATATAAAAAGGAAATTCCTAATAAGAAGAAACCAATAGATACCATTGAATCAAATAGATAGTGTATGATTAATGGGGGTCTTTCCTGTTCTGGTGTTTCTTCCAATCCAGTTACCTCGCTCATAAAGTCACCATGTGCTAAAAAGCTTAGAAATCCTGGTACGCGAATCGCTCCAACGATTTCATTATCCTTATTCAACCATCCAAAAAGGAGAAGATCAGCATTCTCCTCTGACTCAAAAAGCCATTCTGCGGCAGCTAGTTTCTCAGTCTGATGTTTTGCTAAATATTTTGCTGACACATCACCGGCTAATGCAGTAATTACCGAAAATGTAAACATAGCAATAACCGTCATTTTTAATGCTTTTTTATGATATTCATGAGCACCTTTATTCCTTATTAACGCAATTGCGGCAATAGTTGCTAAAATAGCGGCTACAGTTAAATAGGAACCTCCCAATACGTGAAAAATTCTAGTTGGAGATGATGGATTCAACATTGCTTTTAATGGATTAACAGCAACAAATTCCCCATCCACCATCGTAAATCCATTAGGCGAGTTCATAAACGAATTTACTGTCGTTATAAAGACCGCAGACATCCCCGCACCGATAACGACCGGTAGCGTTAATAGCCAATGTGTATACTTCCCTTTAAACCGATCCCAAGTATATAAATAAATCCCCAAGAAAATAGCTTCAAAGAAAAACGCAAAAACTTCCATAAATAACGGCAATGCAATTACATTCCCTGCAAGCTGCATAAAGTTTGGCCAGACTAAAGATAACTGTAGAGCAATGGCTGTTCCAGTCACTACTCCAATTGCAACAGTTATTACAAAGCCTCTTGACCATCTTTTCGCTAGCAATTCATAATGCTTGTCTTGTTTTCTAATACCGACTAATTCAGCTATTGAAATAAACAATGGTACTCCTACCCCAAGTGTCGCAAAGATTATATGAAAAAGCAGGGTCATTGCTGTAATCAATCTACTAATCGTGACCGTATCAAAATCCATATTTTCTCTCCTATTCATTTTAAATTAGTGAATTATTGAGCATAATTATGCCATATTATATCGATATAGGATTGCTGTACTTTTATAAATCTATCCTCATTTTACTAAAGATTCCCTTTTAGAATACCCACATTATTTAAAACTTATGTATGGACAAGGTAGATAGAAATAGGTACCTATCTAGCCTCTATTGATTAAATCAAAAACTATTTTCAGTTAAAATCACTTTTATTACCTCATTGGAATTTTATATAAACATAACACTTTGATAACACCACTTTTTTCCATTTGTTCAACTTAATGTTGACGATATTAGAACAATAATAGTTTAGTCAACTACTTCTTTTAGCTAATCAATAAATACTTATAATATTTCCATCCAAGTCTTCACTGCTGTTGCTAAAATTAAAATTCCCATTATTCCTTGTAAGACCCTTGTATTCACCTTTTTTCCAACGTTAGCTCCTATAGGTGAAGCAATCAGACTGGCAACAACCAAAATAAGAGAAGGCAATATCGGTACATGGCCTGTTGAGATTTTTCCTGAGACAGTTCCTATTGATGAAATAAGTGTAATGGCTAAGGATGATGCAATGGTCATTCTTGTTGGTATTTTTAATAGGACAAGCATGATAGGAACTAATAAGAATGCTCCTCCCGCACCTACAATACCTGACCCCACACCTACGATAAAGGCAAATGAAGCAGCTAGCCATTTATTAAACTTGACTTGTTCTAAACGGTTAGCATCGATCTCTTTTTTAGGTACAAACATTAAAATAACAGCAATAATAGCTAAAATGCCATATACGATATTAATTCCACTATCCGACATGTGAGTGGAACTCATGCCCCCAATAAAACTCCCGATTAAAACGCTAATTCCCATATTAACAATTAATGTTTTATTTAAATATCCGCCACTACGATAAGCCCAAACACCACCAAGTGTCGCAAAGAACACTTGGATGGCTGTAATTACTGAAACTTCATGTGATGTAAAATGACCCACCCCTAAAATTACTGGAATATATAATAACATTGGATAATTTATAATGGCTCCTCCTATCCCTAACATTCCAGAAAGAAAGGAACCGATAAAGCCAATTGTGAAAATAGTGATGATGAAATTAATATCCATATAGATCCCCCCTCTTTAGAAAAAAAAGGAACCTTAATTGGTCCCCTTATAGTTCAACCTTTTTTAATCCAAAATTTCAACACTCCGTTTTCATCTTCGTGTTGTAATAATTCATGCCCTCCTGATTTAGCCCAAGCAGTTAAATCATTTTTAGCCCCTTTATCAGTTGTATGAACTTCTAATACCTGACCTGATTCCATCTCTCCCATTGTTTTTTTTGTCTTTACAATCGGCATTGGGCAAGCTAACCCTTTTGCATCTAATACTTTAGTTGATTCCATTATCATATTTTCCTCCTATTTATAAATTATCGGACTGCACAACGGTTTGGTCCTATTTCCATCTCACGTTGTTTATCTAAGTCTGGACTAATTTTCCCCATATTTGTTTCACGAATTTCTTGATAAGCGTTTGGTTGTGGTGGTAGGTTCTCTGTTACAAGTCTTCTAAACTCATTTTCGTCTTCAATATTTAAACCATGATTTTTCTCAAACAATGTACCTAATCTTTCTGATACACTACCGTCTTCATTCAGTTCATCAATGATCATAAAGTGAGCTGGGAGTACAATTAGTTCTTCTGAAAGTTCTCTGTAACGAGAATACAGGCTTTCACGTAAATCTGCTACCCAGTCTTCTGCCATTCCTGCTAAATCGGGTCTTCCAATTGAATCAATAAATAAGATGTCCCCTGACAGAAGGAATTTCCCATCCACAACAAATGATGTAGAACCGATTGTGTGACCTGGAGAGTACAGCGCATGAATATCAATTTCTGTTTTTCCGATTGTCACTACTTTGCCGCCTTCTAGAGCGTTGTATTCAAAAGTTACCTCAGTCGCATCTTTTGGAGGTAACCAGTATGTTGCACCTGTTTTTTCAGCGATGACTCTTCCTCCTGAAATATGATCTGCATGAAGATGAGTATCAAAAACATGTGTGATTTTTACTCCCATTTCATTCGCAAAGTTTAGAAAAATATCTGTCATACGAGTGGCGTCTATAATTGCAGCTTCTCCGTTAGAAATCACCATATAGGATAGACAACCTTTTCCGATGCGAACAAATTGGTGTAATTCTCCACCTTCCGTTAAATTCCCAATCTTTACAGGCTCTAAATGTTCACTCCACGCCTTCATACCACCTTGCAAATAAGAAACAGTTAAACCTTGTTCTGAAAGCATCTCTGCCACCATTACAGAAGAACCCTCTTTAGCACAAACAACTAATATTTCTTTTGTAGCAGGAAGTTTTTCTAAAATTTCTTCCACTCCATCAAGTAATTCAAAATACGGGATATTTAAATAATCAAAGTTTTCCCCTTCAATTTTCCAATCCTTAAAATCACTTTCGTTACGAACATCTAGAATAAATAATTCTTCTTTATTAAATACTTTTTTAGTTACTTCTTTTGTCTGCATAACTTTAACAGTCATATCATTTACCCCCTACGGTATATTTTTGGTTAAAAAAATAATAAACCCTTTTAAAAGTTAGTGTTGCGTCTGCATCTTTATCAAATTCTAAAAAGGTTACTGCTCCTCCTACTTCAGTTCCATCAACAAAAGCACCTTTTCTGATCCCATAACATTCATTGTCATTTGGCAACCAATGAATTTAACACCTATTTCTTGGGCATTGCAACTAATTCGGGGAGTAGCTGGTACATTTGCATTAGCAAACCCACCCTTGCGCGAAATGTTCTTTGCCTTGAGGCATTGGTAATTGTTTGTATTCATTTTTATGAATTAAGTTCAACCCTTCAAAAGTAAAGAAAATGGCTACTTCTTTATCTGTTGCTGCTGTTTGTTGTTTCAACTTTCACCTCTAGGAAAGAAACAGTGTGTTCTGCCAAAATTTTTTTAACAGAACACACTATGGACAACGTGAAATAGTATATACTGTTACTTCGTCCATATTAATCTCTCTATTTGATTAAAGAGTCCGATTTTCCTGTCCAAGCACTCATGCCTGGAACCACATTAATCACATTATCAAAACCCTTTTCAGCTAACTTTTGAGCAGCAAGATCACTACGGTTACCTGTGCGACATACCACATAGATTTCATCATCTGCTTTTAATTCGTTTAAACGCAATTCTAATTCTCCTAACGGAATCGAAACCGCATTAGGTATATGATTAAATGCATATTCAGCTTCTTCCCTTACATCAAGAACCACGATATTTTCATTCGTTTCTAGCTTCTTTTCAAGTGCTTCATTGCTAGTTACATTGGGATGTTTTCTTTCAATTGAAGCATCATTAGATGATTTTCTTAAATAATGTTTTAATACATTGTCTTCTTCAATTGTGCCAAGATAATGATGACCAGCACTATTAGCCCATGCTTGAATATCAGCTTTTGAGCCCTTATCTGTTGCTTGAACTTCTAAGACCTGACCAGCTTGTAAATCATTCATTGCTTTTTTTGTTCTTACGATTGGCATTGGGCAAGCTAACCCTTTTGCATCTAATAAAAAATCTGTTTTTAATGATTCCATCTTATTAAAGCCTCCCATTTTACCCCATCGGGTATTTGATTAACCGAAAATATTTACTTCGTCTCGCCTTCCCATGCAAGCATTCCACCAGTCATATTTATTACTTTAAATCCATGATCTTCGAGAAATTGACTTGCTTGACCACTTCTTCCACCAGAACGGCAAACCATGATATATTCTTTAGATTTATCTAATTCATGCATACGGAATTCTACTAACCCTAGTGGGATATGAATGGCTCCTGGGATCTTACCAGTTGCAACTTCATCAACTTCTCGAACATCAATAATATTTAACACTTTACCTTCTCTTAAAAGTTTCTCTACTTCTTTTGCAGTTAATTGTTTCATGCTTTTGCCTCCTTATGATCTCCAAGCGTTCATTCCGCCTTTTACATTGGTCACTTTAGTATATCCTAATTTTTTTAACATTTTAATTGCGTTTTGACTTCTCATTCCACTTTGGCAAATAACAATTACTTCTTTATCTTTTGAGATTTCTTTCTCCGCTTTTTGCATAATTTGTTGAAGTGGAATATTTTTAAATCCTTTAATATTGTTTACTCTATATTCCCCAGGAGTACGGACATCAATAAATTGTTTATTTTTATCCTTTAACTCATCCCGTAGCTCTAATGCTGTAATCTGTCTTACACCTAATGTAGGAATGAATCGTCTGATGATAAAAATTAACAGTAGCCCAATTATTATATAATTTAGATATTCCAAAATTATCTCTCCCTTTATGTAGGGAAGAATCCCCTACTGATTTAGATAAATAGGTTTACATTTCCATCTTCTGCATCACCCAAATAAGCAGCAACACCTGCATATTCAATATTATCCAACAGTTCTTCTTTTTGAAGTCCTAATAAATCCATTGTCATCGTACAGGCAACAAGCTTTATATCTTGTTCTCTTGCCATTTCGATTAAATCTGGAAGTGGCATTGCATTGTGTTTTTTAATCACATTTTTAATCATTTTAGGACCAAAACCAGCAAAGTTCATTTTTGAAAGCCCCATTTTATCTGCACCTTTTGGCATCATTCTGCCAAACATTTTTTCCATGAAGCCTTTTTTCAGTTGAATATCTGCATCTTTTCGCAAGGCATTTAGTCCCCAAAACGTGTGAAAAATGGTTACTTCATGATCATACGCCGCTGCCCCGTTCGCAATGATATAAGCTGCCATTGCTTTATCATAATCGCCACTAAATAATACAATTGTTGTTTTTTTCTTTTCTGTCATTATAGTTCCTCCTCATGTATCAGTCACCCTTACCTGTATGGGTATATTTATAAACAAAAAAATTTAACCTTTTTTAATCCAAAACTTTAATACATCATTCGCTTCTTCATATTTTAGTAGCTCATGTCCACCCGATTTTGCCCAAGCAGTGAGATCGTTCTTTGCACCTTTATCAGTAGTATGGATTTCTAATACTTGACCAGCAGTTAATTCATTTATTGCCTTCTTTGTTTTTACAATTGGCATTGGACATGCCAATCCTTTTGCATCTAACAATTTATCTATATTCATTCTTTTAACTCTCCTTTCATCATTTACCTTTACCCCTATGGGTATAATAGTAATAAAAATAAAAGTGGGTGTCAACCCTTTTATTTTTATCTACTTTTCACAAGCAGATTTACAGCTTCTTTTACTAAATCTTCTGTGTTTTTTTCTCCATTTTCTTCTGCATTGCGCACACACTCTACTAAATTAGAACTAACCACAACACCAATTGTCCGATCAATAGCAGCACGTGTTGCAGATAGCTGAGTTATAACATCCTTACAGTCTTTGTTTTCTTCCATCATCCTTAAAATTCCTCTAAGTTGGCCTTCTATACGTTTTACTCTATTTTTCATTTGCTCATTGTACTCCATGTGATTACCCTCCTTAACAAATAATTACTTTTTAACTTGTCTCCTATAGTTACCTATGTTCTCCCATTTCATACTCATCGAAAAGGATGTATCCGACTATCTTGAAACCTTTTTGGCGTAATAAACGAACTCCTACATTCTTTTCCAAGCGATTCGAAGCTACTACAATCAGATCGCTTTTTGATATATCTGTGTAATGCCTATTTATATAAGAAACTGGAATGTTAATCGCACCTTGTATAGGGCTTTTATAAGAAACATTATAATCTCTTATATCTACAACATTCAACATACTTAATTCAATATCTTTTTTATTTATTTGTGGAACCCCAATTATTGGGATATTCCTTCTAAAGATAAAGTAACCAATAATGATAAAACTTAAAATAACAATAGTCATATGAATCTTTCCTCCTAAATGAAAGAGGCAGGAATAACTGACAAAATCTATATTATACCCCAATAGGTATTTTGTCAACACTCCTTTTTGTTTTTTATTACTCAATCACCGGACATCTTCTTACTCAAGAGCACAAGCATTTGCAAACCTTGATAATATCAAATAAGTATAATTGCTGTTACTACCTCCCTCTATAAATATTGATGTACCAAGGGTTTGTGCCATTGGTACGGTGTCAAAAAAATATTTTTCGACAAAGTTCCCTACAGTATTTTCATAATATGTGAAACTATTCCATCATAGGGGTACGCTACGCGGTCACTACTGGATAATGGTGGAAAGTAGTGATAGGAAATTATGCGATGCACAATGGATCTCTGCGTAACTTATGATGACGTACCCTCCCATGTCTCTGGGCATCTAAGTGCCTACATTCCTTCGTTCGGTCTAGTCATAAGGCAGAGGCTAGCGAAGCTCCTTTAGGGACTCAAGGTCGAATGGAAAAAATAGTGCCAGCTTCTCCGTGTCATCCTGTTGTCTAGGTCTATTTAAGGGGATATAGGGACTTATGCAGCCTCTGCGAGACTAGGAATATCCCTCATCATTCGCTGTGCGTCAAACGCTTTGTGCTTCGTGCTAATTCCATGTAATACTTTTAATAGCTTACCGCATAGAACCACAATGGATTGTTTCTTGCGTAACGGATTAACCTGACGGTTTGTGTAATACTCGTGTAGCTTTTTAAAGGCTTCGTTGTGACGGACCATCGGCATCATTACTCGGAACAGGAGGGCACGCAGCTTTCTTCTACCCCGTTTGGAGATACGTTTTTGCCCTTTGTGCAGGCCGGAGGAATTTTCACGTAACGTTAATCCCGCGAGTTTGATTAGTTGGCGTGGATCTTCATAGTGTGAAAAGCTTCCGATTTCAGCTAATAGGTCAACGATTGTGGTATCTCCAAGTCCTGGTACCGTTGATAGCCATTGGTACTCTACAGACGTTTTTACAAGTTCAACTAAGCGTTCCGTAATACATTCGATATCTTCTTCTAGCTGGTGGTAACGTCGGACGAGTGTGGCGATTTCAATACGGGCCATCTCACGTCCTTCTGTTACACCGATAGAACTAGCTGCGACCTCTATCAGGCGTATTGCTTTCGGTCTTTGGGGGGATTTGAGCCCCTCGATTTCCCGGTAAAGTGATAACACTTCATCGGGTTGTTTTTGGTGAAGATCACTTGGAAATGGAGTACATTCAAGAACAGCCATTGCCATTTTTCCGAATGATGGGAACACCTGAGTAAATTCAGGAAAATAGCGATCTAACCAACGAATCATCATGTTTTTGACAGCTCCTAGTTCCTCTGTCAATTTACTTCGAAATGTTGAACCAGCACGAAGTTCGGCTTCCATCCCTTTGAGGATTCGCGGATAACTAAAGCGTCCATCCTTTACAAGACGAGCGATTACCAGCGCATCTTTACGGTCATGTTTGGTTGGCAGATTGTCGTCCAACTCTTTTGAACGTTTGACATGCATAGGGTTTGCCATTACTAGGGGAATACCGCGTTCCTCAAGGAAATAGGCTAAATTGAGCCAGTAATGGCCAGTTGGTTCAATCCCAATGATGACTTCCGTTTTTTCGTTCTCTTTCATTGCAGCGAGAACACGTTGATAGAAAAGCTCGAATCCATCACCAGTTTGAGAAACAGAAAATGATTTTTGGAGGTCATCCACAAAGCAGGCGTAGTGTGTCTGCTTGGCAATGTCGATTCCGACAACAAGTGTTTTTTCAGTGACTTGATTTATTTTCTGGTTTTGTTTAAAATCCATTATGGAGTCCTCCTTGGTTAACAAATTAGGGGTCATTTCGTCGACGATTTGACACCCCGCATCATACCAAGAGGGCTCTTTTTGTTCAAGTCCCCGAAAATCCTTCTAACAGGAATGCTCCTATTATTTTAACTTTTGGATTTCAATCCATTGAGTTTTTTTAACTACTCATTTATAATACCAAGTATTACAATATGATTTAAAGGTTATTGTGGAGGTGCCATTATGAGTTTATTTAAAACTTTATTTAGCGAAAAGTGCCCTGAATGTAAGAAAACTTTAGTAACGGATAAAACAGCTTTTATGAATTCAATAGTAAAAAAGTCTTGTCCTGATAATCATTATCAAAAAGAATATCATCCAGCTCTTGAAACGTTTGTTGAAAGCAATCATGTTTCTTAAAAAAATATTAAATGGCAGGAATCATAAATTTTATAGGAACTAAGACTATATCCTCCAACAAAGAATGAGTATAAAAAAACATTAGCTATTAATTATATTCCCCAATACCCTTACTGTTAACTTTGACAGATGATTTTGCGAAAGATAAAAAGCATGACTCCAAAAATAGGAGGCATGCTTTTTAAAGTATTTTTGATTAAATAGAAGTTAAATGCTTCCCTTTAATTTATCTTCATTTTTTTTAATCCAAAATTTAATCACTTTTTCCTCTTGTTTTGTTTTTAAAAGAATATGTCCGGCATTTTTTGACCATGCAGGCAGATCATTTAATGCACCTTTATCTGTCACATGGATTTCTAATATTTGACCGCTATCCAACTGCTCAATCGCTTTTTTTAGTTTTACAATCGGCATTGGGCAAGATAAACCAGTAACATCAACAACAGCATTCACCGGTATTTCATCAATATCTTCTGATTCCTCAAGTTGATTTGTTTTCGTTTCAATCGTTTTGTTTATAACGCTTTTAAATACAGAGGAATACGTTTTAAAACCTCCATCAACATTTTTAACAGTATATCCACTATTTTTTAATATCCTGCTTGCCAGATATCCCCTTAATCCAACTTGACAACTGACATATATCGTTTGTTCTTTTGGAAGACTATCTAATCGGTTCCTTAATTCATCTAACGGAATATTCAAGGAACCTTTAATATATCCAAATTCCCGTTCCATTGGCTCGCGAACGTCAATCAATAACCCTCCATCTTTAACAATCTCATCGATTTCATGCCACTGAACCATTTCTAATTCACCTTCCATTATGTTAGAAGCTACATAGCCAGCCATATTAACAGGGTCTTTTGCTGAAGAATATGGGGGAGCATAAGATAATTCTAAATTAGTCAAATCATTCACCTTTAATCCACCTTTTATTGCTGTTGCAATTACGTCAATCCGTTTATCAACACCATCTGCTCCTATAGCTTGTGCACCAAATATTTTTCCTGTTTCTTTATCAAAGATTAATTTTAAAGCAATTGGTGCTGCTCCTGGGTAATACCCTGCATGAGAACTTGGATGAATATGAACAACTTCATATGAAACTCCTAAGCTTTTTAGCGTCTTTTCATTATTGCCAGTAGTCGCAACTGTTAAATCAAATACTTTAACAATGGAAGTTCCCAATGTGCCATGATACTTCTCCTTTTTCCCCATCATGTTATTTGCCGCAATTCTGCCTTGTCGGTTAGCCGGTCCTGCAAGTGGAATCATAGCTTTTTTCCCGCTAATATAATCCACCACCTCAACTGCATCCCCGACAGCATAAATATCCTCATTAGAAGTCTGAAGGTATTCATTTACAACAATTCCTCCACGCTCTCCTAGTTCAAGTCCTGCTACCTTAGCTAATTCATTTTCCGGTTTAACACCTATAGAAAGAATGGTCATATCGGTTTCTATTTCTGTTCCATCAGAGAGAATAACTTTTTTTCCCTTATTAGCAAATGCTTGGACCCCGTTTTCTAATATTAGATTCACACCTTTTTCTTTTATATTTCCGTGTAAAATACTAGCCATTTCAAAATCAATTGGAGCCATAATTTGCTTTGCCATTTCAATAATCGTTACTTCTATTCCTCTTTCCAACAAGTTTTCAGCCATTTCAATTCCAATAAATCCTCCGCCAATTACTATCGCCTTTTTAGGTTGATTGGTATCAACATATTTTTTTATTTTATCTGTATCTGGAATATTTCTTAATGTAAATAATACCTCATTTTCACTTAATCCTGGAATTGGTGGGACGATTGGTTTAGCCCCTGGTGACAATAATAACTTGTCATAGGATTCCTCATACTCTTTCCCTGATTGTAAATTCTTAATTGTGACTTTTTTATTTTTGGGATTAATGCTTAATACTTCACTAAAATTCCGAATGTCCAGATTAAATCGATTCGACATTCCTTTAACGGTCTGGACTAATAATTTGCTTCTGTCTTTGATTGTTTCTCCAATGTAATAAGGCAGTCCGCAATTAGCAAATGAAATATATTCTCCCCTTTCTATAAGAACAATTTCTACATCTTCACTTATTCTTCTTAACCTTGCTGTAGCTGTTGCTCCACCTGCAACTCCACCTACTATAATGAGTTTCTGTGACATGTTATTCCCTCCAACTATTTTTAATTTAATTCCAATCAATACCCTTGAATATACCCCGATAGGTTTATACCTGTATGGGTATTATAAAATATAAATTAATTTTGTGAAGGTTATTTGAGTTTATTTCACAATATCTTCACAATTAAATACTTATAATATTGTAAAAATATTCCATCCAATCATTTTTTTAAGCGCATTTCTTCTAAAAGACTGTTTTTTCAATAGAAAAAAAGAATTAGTTGGAAAATAGAGCAGCCGAATACACGTAGACTCCCTACTGTGGGATTAGCGAGGACAGTCTGAGACTCTGCAGGAGCTTGAGTGAGACAACTGAAAAACCGATGATTAATCCTAAAAATCATCGGTAAATCTCTTTTCTAGTTTTTTGAGTATTACATCCATATATTCCCATATGCGAAAGGGATATTTATCTGCCCCACGGAAAAGCGAAGTATTCCGGCTGAGGGCGATAGCAACAAACTTTACGAAAAAAGCCTATTAAAAAAGTTTAAATTCAATGTGCGGAATAACATTAGACCTGATCTAATTACATGGAAACAGGTCTTGAATCATATAGTTTTTCAAGGATTAAAGAAACTTATTAACTCAACTCTTCAACTTTATATACTTTTATTAATACAGCTAATTAAACGGACCTCAATATCTTGTGCAAGTTTTTTGATTTCTTCATTATTTGCTAAGTTAATTAAAGCTGTTGGTCTCGGCATGCCAATTTTAGTTTTTCCCTGGTCGGTATAAACAATCATTTTACATGGCAAGAAATAACCAACTAACAAATTCTCCTTTAACACTCTTTGTGCTTCATGTGGGTTACAAACCTCTAAAACTTTATAGTCAGATTCAAACTCTAGTCCTTTCTCTTGAAGTTTATCTTTTATATCAAACATCCATAATACACCAAACTTTTCTTCTTTTAAATTTTCTTCCAAGCTATAGATTGCCTCACTAATATTTTTACTGGTTTCTACAGTATAATCAAACATTTGTCACACTCCTTAACTTTTAGTATTTATAATGGTGGTGAAATATATATCAGGATATTTTTTAAAATTACTAAAGGCAGAAAAGAAAATATACCCTTATTATCAATACCCAGACTTTTATTAAATAAAAGTGAAAAAAACAATCCACAGATAAAATTGAGTTGAACACCCAATTCTCTTAGAGACAAACATCTATAGAAGAGCGATGTCATAATATGATACAAACAAATTATAGGAGGTAAATCATGCAACCAGAAATAATCACCGGTCTTGATGGTGTAATGTATAAAGGTTATCCCTTTATTAAACATGGACCTTGGAATCAGCTTTTACATTGCCCTGGGAATTCATGTCACGTTCACTATGGGCATGGAACATATCACATTAAACAACTTCCATCTGATCCACATGCATACTATCATTATCTAGGACCACTTGTTCCAAATGTTACCGGCCTTACAACAGCTTTTCATGCTCATTCTAGGGAAAATATTGTGACTTTAATAGAAAAGGCAATAGATGGTGAATATTCAGCCATTTCATGTTATCAGCATTTAATTAATTTAGCTTCTACTCAATATATAAAAGATAAAATCAACGAAATCAGAAAAGATGAAATAAGACATTTTAATAGCTTTTCAAATTTATATACACAATTAACAGGTGAAAAATATAAACCAAAAATTAGTGAAGAATGCCCAAAGAAATATAAACAAGGATTAGATTTTGCGTTTAAAGATGAACAAGAAACAGTCGATTTTTATTTAGAAATTGTATCTAAAACAGATAATCCAAAAATTAAAGAAGAGTTTCAAAGAGCAGCACATGATGAACAAAATCATGCAGTTTGGTTCTTATATTTCTTGAAATAAGTTTTTAATTCTAGGTACCAACCTAGTTTTTTTATAAAATTTATTTAAGACTGTGCCTAATGGTCTTATACAAGAAAGAGCATTAATCTTACTCGAGTCAATACTCAGGGTAGTTTAAGTATAATTTCCACAATGTAGTCCTATAAATCCATCAGATTACAGAAATAGTAATCTCAAGACTGCATAAAAAAAGGTTGTACAATTTTTAATCTAATAAAATAAGCGTTAACTCTTATTTTGAGTGATAATTCTTCTTAGCCTTACTTATGATATAATAAAGAAACGTCTAATCCCTTATGTATCGAGGTTTTAGACGTATATCATTAGAAATTATTGTAGCATTAATATGAATTATACAAAATTTTCTGTTATTATTTGAACAATCTACATAAATTTTTTTTCTTGCTCGGCTAAAGCACACGGTAATGTAATAAGGTAATTTATTGATAATAATCTTACCAGGTACTTAAAGTTTATTACCATTTGGGTCATAAAAGTGGAAAAAAGTATGACCATTATCTTCTTTTATCTCCTCGACCTTAACTTGATTATCAATTAAGTGTTGATTAAATTCAGATAATTCTGGACTCTAATTGAAATACAATTTACACTGTTCCAAATACTTCATATTCTCATTCTAAAAAGGAGTCTGTAACCATTGAAATTAGCATACCAGGTTACAGACTCCTAATAAATATTTTAAATTCTTTGAACTTAATTCCGATACTTGGGCTAAATTCTGTATTTATATTGGATTTTAGAGCTCTTATTTTTTATTACCAAATGAACCTATTGCAACCCTACTCCATCATCTACTGTACAGATTAAAATAGGCTTATCCTCCTGTATAAACAGTTTCACAGGTTCCAGGTTTTGGCTCGTAAAAACAATGATCTTTATATTGACCTGCAAACGGTTGACCATACCACGTTGGAGGACATGGAGCATATGGATTGAAATACCAAAGGGCATATTTTCCTGGATGTTCTCGCCAGTAATCTAAATTTTGTTTTGCTAATTTTTTTCAGCTGCTCTTGCTCTTTGATAAAATACATTCCCTTTTTGAACAGCTTCAAAAGAATAATTTCCTCCTTGTACTTGAAAAATAACCTGTGAAATGGTTCTTAAACCTTTAAAATCTGTACAATCTGCTTTAAGACGATTAACAATTACATTTCCAACATACAGCATTCCTTGTGGGCCTTCCCCTTCTGCTTCCGCCCTCATCATCCTTGCCATTAGGTCAACGTCTGAACTTTTGTAGCTAACTCTTGGCATTTTTGTCACCCCTAAAATATAGTATAAAAAAAAGATTCATTAACAAAATTTTTATTAAGAAAATAAGAATACTTCGTTTGCCCTAAAAAAAATGAAAAGCATTCTTTTTTATAGTTTTATTCAATGAAATCCCTGTCCGATTACCTAAAAAATAAATTATTATTCTATAAATGAAATAATAGGCAGATAACCTTTTAAAAAGTTTTTTCAACGAATCCTCCACCTAATAAAAAAACGTCTAAATCCTTATGTAGCAAGGAGTCAGACGTTTCACACAAAATTTTACAAAGAATCGATTTTAACAATAGGAAAGGTGACTGTCACCTCTGTCCCCTTTCCTTCCTCGCTCCAAATGTTAATCATTCCATCATACTTTTGGATAATGCTATAACAGATCATTAAGCCGAGTCCTGTACCTTTGGCTTTTAAGGAATAGAAAGGGGTTCCTATCTGCTCCTGTTGTTCTCGGCTCATTCCAGAACCGCTATCGATTATCATTATTTTCACATTATCCTGTTCACCGGTCACTTTTACTCGAATTGTATCTCCATGATGAGAAGCTTCAATCGCATTTTTTAATAAATTTATAAATAATTGCTTAAACTCCATTATATTACATTTAATTTCATAATCTCTTGCCATTTCTAATTCAATATGAATCGTATCATTCATAGCATAGGTGTTTAGTAAGTCCATCACAGTATGAAGTGCAGTATTGACCGATACAATCTCCATCTTGGTTTCCGCCGGTTTTGCCAGTGATAAAAAATCAGAAATAACCGTTTCGGCAACTTGTAGCTCATCCAACATTAGTTTGTAATGCTTTTTGATATGTTCTGGCAATGCCTTATCATTTTCATGTAGTTGAATAAATCCTTTTACCACCGTTATAGGATTGCGAATTTCATGTGCAACAGCTGCCGCAAGCTGTCCAGTTGTCCTAAGTTTTTCAGCTTGCTTCACTTGATCGTAATATAATTCTTGATTCTTCATCCTTTTTTGGAAGAGAAGAAAAAGAAAAAGTAGCAAAAGCTGTGTCGCCAAGAAATTAATCGCAACTCCAAAGAAGTCCAAATAATTATAAATATGTATACTAGGTGTATCAACCATCATCATGTAGATAATAATGCTAATAGTAATTGTAATGTTACCAATCAATGTGATATAGAATAATCGGATATGCAAAAATAACACTGGAATAACTGGGATAAAACTAATAAGTAATAGCAAAGCAAATCTCTCGGGAAACCGTAAATACATAAATAAAAAGTATGCTGACATGCAAATAATAATCGCAGCTCTATAATTTACGGAATCCCTTTTTGGAAAGATGATTAATAGCACAGAAATGCTTATAACGAATATAAATTGCAAAAGGAAAGATAAAGAAATGATTCGATCATCTTCTATGTATATTAAAACTAACCCTGCACTCATTAATACAATAAAAATGCCAATAATCATACGATAAAGCTTTATACTAGGTAAAAATTCATTGTCTATCATTTAAAAAATCCTCACAATACTATTGTATCTTTCTAAATTACTCGAAAAAAATGGTCCATTAGCTATATAAAAGTCTATTTTACCTTAATGTTCCTTCTTTTTGTAGTCTAGTTTTTCTCTAAAGCTATTATTTAGCCTTCTATTTCTTATTAAATAAGAAAAAACGTCTACCTTTATGAAAAAAAGGGATAGACGCTTAATTTTTACATAGTATGTAACATCTGAACTTTGAGGCTATTGAAACTAGTAAGACTTTGATCGTACTCCTTTTCCACCTATTGTTTGAAGAGTATTGATTCTTTCCATTCCAGTAAGGAGTGGTTTGGCGCGCCTTATTAATGTTTGTGTGACTTCAAGAGTCAGAGAGGCTTGATGGGCATTTTCATTACTCCAAACTTCATAAATATAAACAGAATTTGGATCACTTTCAGAAATATTAACAAGATACACTTCACATTCATCCAGATTCTTCATTGATTCTGCTGCTTCCAACAAAATAGCAACCATTGTTTCACGTTCGCCCTCTTGAACAGTAAATTTTCCAAACAAACTGAATTTCCCCATACTGTTCCTCCTTCCTTTATCAACCCCCATATTTGTTTCTACATCCCCCCCATCTAATCCTTTTATTCAATAAGGAAACATAATGGATTAATAATCCTTTTTTAGAAGTTTTAAGTTTGTTAATAATAAGGAAATAATTAAAATGAGAATAGCCAATGCCCACCAGAAAGCATTAATTGGATCATCATGCTCAATAATAATTAGTCTTACAATTGCTGTAATAGCAATGTAAATAAGATAGCGTAACGGAAAGTGAAACTGAGATCCAAAATACTTTATAATTAAAGCGATAAATTCAAAGTATAAAAAGTAAGTAAGCAGCTCCTCTGTGAATAAATAATAATCTTGTTCATTCTCTGGTACAAAGGCTACATATGTAAAAATATACCATGTTTCCTTTATAAGCAGAAAACTTAAAATCAATCCTATAAGAAACAGGGAAGCATTTAACAGTATTTGTAAAAATATAGGTATAAGCGAGAATATCTTTATTTGATTCAATTATCTATAACTCCTTTTTTAAGTGTGTATAACTTAATATGAGCTATTTTTGGATCAAATAACCAAGAAGTAAAGAGCGGACACTTTCTCAATAGTACAAATCGAACAAAACAAAACGAAGCTAATCGGAATGGAATTTTTCATTTGAATCAGACTCTTTTAAGTAGATATCATTTCCAATTTTTATCCTTGTAACCTTTTTTCCCCTATCGATGAAAAAAGGTTTACTCCTCCATGGAAAAATTACCTGTCATTGGATTTTTATTTTTACCCATCCTATTATTGGAGGTGGTAAAGATGAACAAGCAAAATCCGATTGAATATACTGGGAAAGTTCTAGACCAGCGAAATGATCTTACTGGACCAGATGCAGGCAAAGCATCGTATCCAAAACGTCCAAAGCATGTATCGATCCAGGAGCCAAAAAGAAAATAGCTCCAACCCCTGCCCCCTATTGCATTAGGGGGAAACTTACTTAAAAACAAGCGCAAGTTCCATTCTAACTTGTCCAATAAGAAAGTTTGTTGCCGATTCAATAGTTCTTACAATCCAAAAAAGAAGGACTACTCCACCTTACCTGTGTATTGCTCTATTCTCTCCAATACCCTACGCTTTTGATAGAGCTTATTCGCAACTTCTCCCACATCTTTTATGGCTGATTTATTCATATACGCACCAAAAATCATTCCAGCGACGGGAATCATTTGAAACAGCTTTTTCCAACCAAAATTATCTCGATAAGAGGCGAATACCTCTCTCCAGCCTTGTAGCTGCGCAAAGCCTTCCTCCTCTTGTGCATTTGTCAATTCATTTAAGATTGCTTTTTTTCCAACTATATCAGATGACGTAAATTGCATACATTTGATCATGAATATTCGTTCTTCCTTATTGGATGGGTCATATCCATATGCAACCGCCACTTCTTGTATAGTCTTTAAGGTAATCCCAAAAATAAGGGGAATATCTACAGCGAGAGTAAAAATCCCCCCAAATCCAGTTGTAGCCCCCTGAATTTGCGCATTCTTAGCATGACTTTTTATAAAGGCTTCTGCTGTCTTTTCCATGGAATCAATAGAAAAGTATTTTATATCATCAAGTTTTATATCCTTCTGTAAGGATAATTCTTTTTTTACTTTATGTACTGTTTTTTCCTTATTCACTAAATATTTTCCGCCATTGTCAATATATACTGCAATTTCATCTAATAGGATATGTATTTTGTCTTGTATGTATTTCGGTGTCCATTTGTCTAACAGCACAAATGGAAGCCGCCCGATTTTTTCCCAGAAGAACAACCCTTTTTGGTTTTTCTCCCATTTTTCAATTGTCTTTAATTTTATTCTGAGCTGTTCTAGATTTTCCATTCCTACACCTCTTATAATTAAATGCTTCCGCTATCACAACACATTATTTTCCCATTCTATATATTTCTCCAGATATCCTCTATATTCATCCGATAATTCACTAGGCAATTTATTTAAAGGAAAATACTGCATTTTTTCTGACTCATTATAATCAATGTTCATTTCTCCACTTATATCTTTCGTAAAATACACTGCTGTTACTGCATATACTTCATCGCCATTGGGGATTTTAAAATAATAATCAGAACCAGAAAATACATTTAGTAATGTAAGATTTTCAACTTTTAATCCTGTTTCTTCAAAGACCTCTCTTCTTGCTACTTCTTCAAAGCTCTCCCCTAAATCCATTAACCCACCTGGCAATCCCCAATATCCATCAAGCCTTTTTTGCAATAACACTTCCTCTTGTTCATTTAGCATGATGACAACAGAACCAGGTAGAATAAGTGGCTTATGCCCTACATGCTGCCTTAAATATTTATAGTATTCCATTTATTACGCCTCCAAGCTCAGATAAGTGAAAATTGTTATCCTTTTCGTAATGCTTCCTGAATTGCCCAGCTTTGATGTTCATGAAATAAACCTTCTATTGCTTGAATTGGTTCTAGCCATTTTAGAAAATGACCTTCCTCTGTTGGTTCCCCTATTTGTTTAACGATCTTGCATATATAGAAATACCCTTCACTCAGATAATACTTATATTCATTTGTTGAGTAAAAATATCTGCGCGCACTCCCAATAAAGGAATTTATTTCAATGTCCATTCCCATTTCTTCCAAAGCTTCTCTTACTAAGCATTCTTTATGGGTCTCATTCTTTTCTATTCCTCCACCCGGAAGAAAGTAGTTGCCATCACTAGTTTGAATGATGGCAATTTTATCTTTCTGCTTATTAAAGATCACACAATACGCTGCAGGTCTTATGATGTATTCTTTCCCTTCTTCTTTTTTGCCGAATGTGATTATTTCCATATAAATCTCCTCTTATACAAAAAAATTGATTATCTTTCCCTACTCCGTAATCACTTCAATATCCTCATACGTAGGTTCTTCCTTTGTATAAGAAATCCAATAGGTATATGCTCTTGAAAAATCATCTGTAAAATGCTCTAAATAGGTTACTGCTTTTGCAGATTCTCCAAGCACTTTTACCTCTTTGACAGCTGTATTTCCCGTTGGCATCGTAATAGTAACAGTAGGACCATCTTCTCTTGCAAATATCATAGACGTATCAACAGACCCTGTACGATCCTCTGGACCCGCTACCCAATTTACCTTTCCTTCCTTATTCTCTAAAATAACTAAATCAGGATTATGCGTATTGCCGCTTTCATGCTTGTTTTTAAAAATAACATAAATGAAATCATCTTTTAGATCGTAATCAATAATTTCTTTATTCTTTAATTGATGTTCTGCTATTACACTCGAAATTTGTTCTTCGAGTGAATCAGTATCACTTGATTTTACGTCAGACTCTTTCCCTTTATTAGAACAACCAAGCAAAGTGAATAAAATAAGAAAGGAAGCAAGTAATTTTTTCATAATTAAACAGCTCCTGACATTTTTGTTTACGGATTAGAATTGGAAAAGAATTTATTGAAACCTTATGCTTTATATAAAATGACTGCTGCGTAGATTTCTTGCTCCGTAAAAGGTTCATTGTTCACCGCAAACTTCACATCTATTATTTCATGATTTTCCAATTCTTTTAACGCTTTATTTAGATTAAGCTCGAATTTTTTATAGGAAGTAAAATATGCCTTATACTTCTTCACTAAATAAGCATCCAAGTTATTAGTTGAATTAATTTTTTCTTTCGCAGCTATTATCGTGTAATTATTTGGATCTTCTAAAATATCACGAAGCTCCTTATTAGGTACGGTAAACGTTTCGTTCAATACCGTTTCAAGTGTTTTACTGTTTTTTTCCTCTGAGGCATTTTGAGCCGAACACCCAACTACCATTGGCAACAATACAATGAATAAAATGGACATAAATTTTCTTACAAATTTATTTATTTTACTCACCCCTCTCTTAGGAAATACGTTTGAATAGTGAAAAAGTTTCACTTTGTGAATGAAAAAAAGGTCTACCCCAAAAATCAGTGGATGCTGATTTTCGGGGCAGACCTTTATATTACACAAGATGATTAAATTCTAAGCCTTCCCATTCAATTAGTGTATTTTTCTAGTTCAATAAGGAATATTATAGGGGCTCACTTTATTATTTACATAACTCTCTTGAACATCTTCTCCATCTCATAAGTCGAATAATGCACAATAATCGGTCTACCATGCGGACAGGTAAATGGATCGGATGTAGTCCGAAGTTCGTCTAATAAACTTTGAATCTCATCATTTCGCAAATGGCGGTTTGCTTTAATAGAGCCTTTGCAGCTCATCATAATGGCTGCTTCTTCTCGTAAAAGCTTGATGTCTACTTTTCTCATGGAGAGAACTTGTTCGATCATTTCTTCGATTGTTTCTTTTTCTTCTCCTTTTGGGAACCATTGTGGATGGGAGCGAACTAGGTAGCTTTGCTGGCCAAATGGTTCGAGAAATACGCCTACTTTTTCTAATTCAGCTTTATTTTCTTCTATTTTCATCCATTCATCTAGAGAATAATCTAATGTTAATGGGATGAGCATTTCCTGTAATTCATTATGCACTTCTCCAACTTTTTCCCGGAAAAATTCGTATTTGATTCGTTCTTGGGCTGCGTGCTGGTCGATGATGTATAGTCCTCTTTCGTTTTGCGCAAAGATGTAAGTTCCGTGCATTTGCCCAATTGGATAAAGGGGCGGAACTCTGGGACCTTCCACGACGTCGGCTATTTCTTCCTCACCCCACGTTTCCTCTATCTCTTCTACTGGTGCAGTTGGAATGAAATTGCTTCCTTTCTGTTCAAAGAAAAAGGCTGTGGTATCTGTTATTGTTGTTTCTTCTCTAGCTTCTCCAGCTTGCCAACTACTTGGTGGTTCTTCTATTGGCTCGTTCCAAGTTGGCTTTTCCTCTTGCTCTTCTGTTGAAATCGAAACAGTTGGTTCTGATTTTGGAGCAGATATTGGCATTGCTGGCTCACGCACCGTGTCAAAGCTAAACGCTGCTTGCTCTTCTTTTGGTGCAGTCTTTTTCTCGCGGATTAGTCCAGCTGGAATAAGCTCTTTTTTCTTGAAAGCTGCTTTAATGGTAGTACTTACAAGTTCATACAGCTCTTGTTCTTTACTAAAGCGCACTTCCATTTTCGATGGATGGACATTGACATCAACTAGAATCGGATCCATTTCCACATTTAAGAGAACAATTGGATATCTTCCAATCGGCAGCAACGTATGATAGCCTTCCTGAATGCTACGTACGAGAGAATAGTTTTTAATAAAGCGTCCATTAATCATCGTGGAAATATAGTTACGTGACGCTCGTGTAATTTCTGGCAGCGCCATATAGCCACTTAATTTAAAGTCAAGGGTGCTTGCTGAAATTGGAATCATTTTTTTTGCAATAGTTAAGCCATAAATGCTCGCAAGAACTTGTCTTACATCCCCATTGCCATTCGTATGAAGGAGCTTTCGGTCATTATGGACTAGGCGAAAGCTAATATCAGGATGCGCAAGGGCAAGTCGATTGACGATATCAGTAATATTGCCAAGCTCAGTATGAATCGATTTCATATATTTTAATCTTGCTGGCGTATTAAAGAACAAATCGCTGACGATAATCTCTGTACCTCTTCTTCCAGGTGCGCCTTCCTGTTTCACTAAATGACCGCCTTTGAGTTCGATCGTTGTACCCTTTTCCCCAGTGGAAGTTGTTAAGGTAACTTGTGAGACAGAGGCAATACTTGGTAGTGCCTCTCCTCTGAAGCCAAGGGTACGAATCCGGAATAAGTCATTTTCGTCTTTAATTTTACTTGTCGCATGTCTGGAAAAAGCAGTTAAGACATCCTCTTCGTCAATTCCTAGTCCATTATCAAGAATGCGGATGCTTTGCAAACCAGCCTCTTCGATAAAAATTTCAATCGAAGTACTTTTTGCGTCAATACTATTTTCTACTAACTCTTTTACAACAGAGGCTGGCCGCTCAACAACTTCACCTGCAGCAATTTTATTCGAGAGTGCATCATCCAGTTGAATAATCTTTGCCATTGTTTCTCCTCTTTTCTTTCTTACTTATTTTCAGATTGGTGGTAGTTTAGCATTAGAATGAACGGTGGTTCTAATTTCGGCTTTTATTTTGTGTATGATAACCACTTTTTCTGGGATTCCTCTTTTTTCTGGCGTTCATTTCGCTTATGAAAACCACTTTCCTCAACGATAACCCTATTCAAACGTTCATCCCACTCACCAAATCCACTTCATCTATCATTTCGGACTTTTTTATGAAGCTCATATAATGTATTTAATGCCTGCATTGGCGTCATTTCTAGAATATCTATCTCTTTAAGCTTCGCTACAATTTGCTTTTCCTTAGTAGAAAGCACTTTGTGCGGCTTTTTCTCTTCTTCTGTACCAAAGAAGGATAATTGTGCCTCTTCTTCGATCTTTTCTGCTTTTACGGTAGGTTGCTCGACTTCCGCCACTGCTGCTTCTTCAGCGAATTGATCTTTTTGCTCTAGGCTTGTTAATAGCTCTTGTGCTCGTTCAATAAGTGCCTCTGGTAATTCTGCAAGCTGGGCGACGTGAATACCATAGCTTTTATCTGCTGCTCCTTCTTTTATTTTGTGAAGGAAGACAACTTTTCCATTTTGCTCCATCGCACTTACATGAACATTGCTTAAGGACGGAAGCTCATCTGCAAGTACGGTTAGCTCATGATAGTGAGTCGAGAATAATGTCTTTGCCCCGACTTCATGGTGGATATATTCAATAATGGCTTGTGCAAGCGCCATTCCATCATAGGTACTTGTGCCTCGGCCAATTTCATCGAATAAGATTAAACTATTATTGGTGGCATGCAACAGGGCATTTCTCGCTTCTAGCATCTCAACCATAAACGTACTCTGTCCAGAAATAAGATCATCTGCGGCACCAATTCTTGTAAATACTTGGTCAAATAGCGGAAGAACTGCTTCGTCTGCTGGGACGTAACAACCAATTTGCGCTAAAATACTGGTTAAAGCAATCTGGCGCATATACGTACTTTTACCAGACATATTCGGTCCTGTAATTAACAGTAATTCTCGGTCTTTATGCATGGTGCAATCATTTGCTACATAGCTCTGTGCGTTCATCACCTTTTCTACTACAGGGTGACGGCCATTTTTAATAGAAAGTGTTCGGTCCGCAGAAAATTGCGGCTTCACATAGCGACGATCCTCACTGACAGTTGCAAAACACTGCAATACATCTAGTGCACTTACTGTTTTGGCTAGCTTCTGTAAGCGGGGAATATATTCTTTAATCGTTTCGCGGATTGTCGTAAAAATTTCATATTCCAGCTCGACCATTTTTTCTTCCGCTTGTAAGATTAGGCTCTCTTTTTCCTTTAATGCAGGCGTAATATAGCGTTCTGCATTGGCAAGTGTCTGTTTGCGCTCATATTGTCCTTCTTGTAAAAGATGAACATTGGCACGCGTCACTTCAATATAGTAGCCAAATACACGGTTATAGCCAATCTTTAGTGATTTAATGCCCGTTTTTTCCCGTTCTTCTCTTTCCAGCTGAGCAATCCATGTCTTGCCGTTTCGACTTGCATCCCGGTAGCTGTCTAATTCAGGATGATAACCATCTAAAATAATATTTCCTTCTTTAATAGAAAGTGGCGGATTTTCCACAATCGCACGTTCTAATAAATCGGTAATATCTTCACATGGATCCAATTTATCTGCAAGGCTGCTTGCTTCTTTTGACCCGAATGATGCCACGATTTGCTGAATAATCGGTATTTGCTGTAACGATTTTTTTAGTTGCACAAGATCTCTTGCATTGACATTACCGAAAGCAACGCGACCTGCTAAGCGTTCTAAATCGTATACTTCCTTTAATTTTTCTCGCAAATCTTGGCGCTCAAAATAATGACTAATCATTGTTTCTACTAAGTTTTGGCGATTTTCAATCTCGTCCTTATTTAATAATGGACGATCGATCCATTGTTTTAGCAATCTGCCACCCATCGCAGTTTTCGTTTCATCCAAAAGCCAAAGAAGAGAACCTTTCTTCCCTTTTGAGCGAATCGTTTCCGTTAATTCTAAATTTCGCTTTGAATAATAATCAATTTTCATAAATTGATCGATTACATAAATTGAAACTGGCTGTAAGTGATCAAGGCTTCTTTTTTGTGTGCGATATAAGTAATTGAACAAGCGTGCAACGGTGTTTTTCAGTGATTGTTCTTCTATTCCTTGTAATAAAGAAACATGCATGTCTTTTTCAACAATATCATTTTCAATCGAAAGGGTTATAGTTCCCCGCTCCTGTAATCTTTTCAAATACTCTTTTGAAAAATCGTCTGCAACAACCACTTCTTTCGCTCCTGATAACGATAATTCATTCAATAATGAATCGATTCCAGTTAATATGGTTGCCTTGCTTTCCCCTGTCGATAAATCGCTGTATGCAAAGCCAAATTTTTCGTCCGTCAGTGTTGATATGGTTGCAATATAATTGTTTTCTTTATCTGATAAATTTTTCCCTTCCATCATCGTACCAGGTGTGATTAGCTGAACCACTTCTCTTTTTACGACACCCTTTGCTTGCTTCGGGTCTTCTGTTTGTTCACAAATTGCCACTTTGTAGCCACGCTCAACAAGCTGTTCAATATAGTTTGGCGCAGAATGGTGAGGAACTCCACACATTGGAATTCGCTCTGCTCCGCCCCCTTCTCTGCTCGTTAACGTAATTTCAAGCTCTTGTGATGCTTTGATCGCATCATCAAAGAACATTTCGTAAAAATCTCCTAAACGAAAAAATAAAAAGGCATCCTGATAATCTGCCTTTACCTGTAAGTATTGTTGTATCATTGGCGTATATGTTGTCATAACTTCCTCCAAAATCCAAGTCCAAATCTATTATTTTCTCATTATACCATAAAGAAATAGAATATTTGAGTGGGGGGTTTTGGGAAAAAACAGCTATTGTAAACATATAAAACTTTTATTCTTTAAGTAAAGTTAGATTTGATAACTTGTTCGTTCCATTTCGCTCGAGACATAAGATTAGCCGGGGAAAAAGATGCGCCTCCTCAGGCTGTGAGGTTCTAGCAACAAACTTTATGTAAACAGCGTATTAAAAAGGTTCAAGAAAAAAAGACTAGGAAGCTCCTAGCCTTTACTCTTCTTCTCCGCCTACTAAAAAGTCTGGATTTAATTCTTCAAATTCTTCGTCTTCTACGTCATCTTCAAACCATGTGTCGTCATCTTTACCACATTCATCTGTGCATACTTCTACACAAATTTTTGTTTCTCCAATAACTTCTACAATAAATTCTCTTTCTACATGAACAATAATTTTATTGCCATTTGGAGAAATTACTGCTTCGATACAGTTTGGTTGCTGTAATACTGTTGCAATCACATCGTGGTCTTCTAGGCAGTCAGGATCACGATATTTTAGTTTAATGACATCTGTATATTTTACACGCTCTGTAACGACTTCTGTTTGTGTATTGTCATTATAGGAATACCAAACGTTAATGTCATAGTATCCGCAAATTTCTACTGTTTTACCAACCTTTTCTGCCTCATACGTATGGTTGATAATCCAGCAGCCCAAGATGCTTGAAGGGCTGTTGTCTGGACAGATCGTATGATTGGATTTTGTGAATTTGCGTCCTTTCGCTACGACTGCCTTTGTAATAATCTCTCTATATTCTCCCATGTTCGAGCGAAACCTCCTCATTCATTTTCATTTCATCCTATGCGGGATAGGAGTCTAGTGTGCGACAAATTTTAAAGACTGTAAGTAATGCTTAAATCTACTTCATTGTATGTAAAACTTGGGTAAGTGTGCCGATATTAGCCATTTTTCTAGACGGATATCCTTGCTTTTGCAAAGCTCCACTCCATGCCTTTGAATGGATCTACTTCCATTCTATTTATGGGTAAAACTCAGCATTCCTTCGATAAAATTTTTAACTCATAAAAAAATATGCGTTTGTATTAATACATTCGCGGATACAGCTTGGTCAAATCTTTATATACTGTAGTATACGGTAAGGGGGTGAGGAAGTTGGCAGGGTTATTTAATAACAACGATCAGTTTGATTTTAAATTCAATGTAAATGGCAAAGAGGTTTCTGGTGAAGAAGGAGCTAAATACGCACAAGAATTAGTCGGTAAGTTATCTACTGAAATGGGTGGATTGGTTCAAAAATTAACAGAAGGTTTAAAAAGCAATGTATCTGAAAGAACCATGGAGGCAGTGAAAGAAAAGGTTGCATCGAATGTTGACTTAGATTCTATTAAAGAAAAAGTGGCTAATATCGATTTAGATTCGCTTAAAGATAAAGTAATGCCGAATCTTAATCCAGAAACGCTAAAGAGTTTAATAAATCAAGAAACATTAAGTAAGATACAGGAGAAATTACCTGTTATTGATGCTTCAAATGATGATGGGAATCTCCAATTAAACGTGAATGGCAAGCCTATTTTTTCACTAGATTTATCAGATTTTATCAAAAAATAATGAATTTATCTTACTTTTGAAAGGAGGTGAAATCATATGTTGTCTAACTACACATCTGATTGTCACAAAGGTAACGGTTCTGGCGTTGCTGGTACTGATGTTACTGCTAAAGGTAAAGGCATTGGAAATAAAGGAGCAGAACTTCGCGGATTCACTAACGCTACTCAAGGAAATGGTAACCTTGCTAACCAATTTACAGCTTCTGGCGCTGCTGGTGGTGCTGCTGTAGGTGTTAACTTATTAAACTTCTTCGTTGGTGGTATTTTAGTTAATGCTAACGTTGCAGGTGCTGCTACTGCTGTATCTTACAACGAAAACAGCCCTGAAATGGTAAACGAAGGTTAATCAGCTTTTAAGATAATCACTCTTACAAGATAGAAGCATATAATAAAGGGCAACATCATCTGGTGTTTGCCCTTTTCTTTTTTACATACCTAATAGGAGGGAAAAGAATGGCGAAGGATAAAAATATTGGCTTAACAGCTGAGAAATTAAAGGATCTTGGTGTACCAGAGGAGCTTATTGATAAAATTCTGGAAACGGGAGGGCCTTCTGTTAACACACATGCAGAAGGAGGAAATGGCGGAAGTGCTGTCAGCCTTACTTATGTTGATAACTATTCTGTTTTATTTTTAGTCTATACATTTCTTCAGCAGTCGATTAATAATGGAAACGCGAAAGATAAAGAAACGAAGCAGCTTAATAAAGCATTGCTTTCTACCTTGCAAACTGCTATGAAGGAACAGCAGGAATATCGAAAAGCTTTCTTACGAGCAATTAACATTTTAAATAATCAAAATAAGTAAAAAACCAAGCGAGAATATGCTTGGTTTTTCTACTTTTGGGCATTTTAATTGTATTCGCAAATAAATGAAGCCTATTGCTTTCAGCTCCAATCAACGGAAGAATGTTAAACGTTATTTAACTCAATGAACATTCTAATCTAACAAAAACCCTTTTTACTCTTCTTTCTTCTTATCAACGGAAAGAATTTCGGTTTCAACTGTGTTTGCGATTGTTTTTGTTATCATTTGAAGCATATCGTTAACGATTTCCTGTGATTCTTTAAATTCGCTGACGATTGGAAGCTCATCGATTTCTTTTTGCAAGGCATCAATTTTTGCTTCTGTTTCTTTTAAAGCCGCAATTTTCCCATAGTGCTGAAGGTTAACTGCTTGTTTTTGCAATTTTTTGATTTGAGCAATTCGATCATTCACTTTTTTGTTTTGATTGATTTGCTGTTCTGCCCGCTGATAAAATTCGACTTCTTCTGTATCACGAATCATCTTGGCAAGTTGTTCTGTTCGCTCGATGATTTCTTCTTTTGTATACTTAGCCATTAGTTTGCCTCAACAGCTTCCGCTTCTAATACCTCAATCATTTCCCCGTTTAATGACCATGTTTTCGCATCCGTAATTTTAACAGAAACAAGTTTACCGATTGCTGATTTTGGTCCAACAAAGTTTACTAGCTTGTTTTTGCGTGTATAGCCCGCTAGTACATCTGGATTATTCTTGCTTTCCCCTTCCACAAGGACTTCCACAATTTGATCTTGGTAGCCCTTCATGGAATTAGCAGAATACTCATTAACTAAAGCATTTAGGCGCTGTAAACGTTCCTTTTTCACTTCCATTGGAACATTATCTTTCATTTTCGCAGCTGGCGTACCTTCACGTGGTGAATAAATGAATGTATATGCAGCTTCAAAGCCAACCTCTTTATAAAGAGATAATGTTTCTTCAAATTGCTCATCTGTTTCATTTGGATACCCAACAATAATGTCTGTTGTTAGTGTTAAGTTAGGAATAGCGGCTTTCATTTTGCGAACTAATTCTAAATATTTTTCTCTTGTATATTTACGTGCCATAATTTTTAACACATCTGATGAACCAGATTGAACTGGTAAATGGATATGTTCCACTAAGTTGCCGCCTTTAGCAAGCACTTCGATTAAATGATCATCGAAATCACGTGGGTGACTTGTTGTAAAACGAACACGTGGGATATCAATTTTGCGCATTTCTTCCATTAAATCACCGAAGCGGAAATCAATGTCCGTGAAATCTTTTCCATAGGCGTTTACATTTTGACCAAGCAAGGTGATTTCTTTATAACCTTGTGCAGCCAATTGACGTACTTCTTGAATAATATCCTCTGGACGGCGGCTACGTTCTTTTCCTCGAGTATATGGAACGATACAATAGGTACAGAATTTATCACAGCCATACATGATATTAACCCATGCTTTTATTTTTCCGTTACGTACTTTCGGAAGGTTCTCGATAACGTCCCCTTCTTTAGACCAAACTTCCACAACCATTTCTTTAGACATATATGCTTCTTGAAGAATATTTGGTAAACGGTGAATATTATGTGTTCCAAAGATCATATCTACTTGTGTGTATGTTTTTAAAATCTTATTTACTACGGATTCTTCTTGGGACATACAGCCACAAACCCCGATTAAAAGATCTGGTTTTTCTGTTTTTAAATGCTTTAAATGTCCTAATTCACCAAATACTTTATTTTCTGCATTTTCACGAATCGCGCATGTATTAAGAAGAATAACATTGGCATCATCTACAGTATCTGTAGCTTCATAGCCTAATGCTAAGAAAATTCCTGCCATTACCTCTGTATCATGCTCATTCATTTGACAACCGTATGTGCGAATGTAGAATTTGCGTCCTTCTCCCATTCCACGGAATTGTTCGGAAATAGAGAAATCTTTTTCATAACGAACTTCTTCTTTTCCACGTCTTTTGGCATCTTTTAAAGATGGTGCTTTATACACTGTTTCGAAATATTTGCTGTAATCCTTTTCGGATTTTTTGTCCGAAGAATTATTGCTTTCAATTTTTTGTCCTTCTAAACGTTGTTTTTCGTTCATTTCAACTACTCCTCTCTTATCGATGAACTTGTTTCATCCATAAGTTTGTTAATATACATGGTTTAGGTTAGTTCTTATAGATTGTTTTCTTTATAACATGGTTTCCATTGATTTAGCCAGGTTAACCACTTGCTCCCCGCAGAAGTTCGGTACTGTCGCAATATAAACAACAATCTTTTCTTCATATGTACTATTCTTTATAGACATATTTTCATTATTCTAGTATAAGCCTTTGACCTTTTGAAAACAATAGCTAGGTTAGAAAGAAGAATTTCTACTATTTTCTTTATCTATATATAGGAATCTTACAGCAACGGGCAGTTGCGTTTTCCTACCTCAAAAGGAGAGAACGCAACTGCCCGGATGCTTTTTAAAATTACCCTTTATTTCGGAAATCTTTTTACCATATTCGAAAATAAAAACTTCTCTACTTGGCTACTAGTATAATATTTCATAAGTTCGTTAATTAGATTCGGGTAATCGGCAGTAGAAGATAACCCTTTAACGGTTTGAGAGATTCCATCAAAATCAGAACCAAAGCCGACATGATCCTCTCCTCCTAGGGAACAGATATAATCTAAATGCCGTAATACATCTGTAATGGTTGCAGCATTTGTGCCACTTAAAAATTGCGGCACAAAAGTAATCCCGATTACGCTGTCTGCTTCAATCAAAGCCTTTATTTGGTCATCTCGTAGATTACGAGGATGTGGACAAAGATTATATGTATTTGAGTGGGATGCATACGGATGATCGGCAAGTTCCATGACATCCCAGAAGGAGTTTTCTGACAAGTGGGAAACATCTACTAAAATATCTTGTTGATTTAGTAGTTTTACTGTTTCTCTTCCAAATAAAGATAAACCAGCCCCTCTTGGTTCTAACGCACCATCTGCAACAGCATTGGCGTAGTTCCAGGTTAGTCCGACTGCTGATACGCCTAATTGAAGCAATGTCTTTAATTTCAATAAATCGCCAGCGATTGCATCACAGCCCTCAAGTGTTAGAATCGCGCCAATTTCTCCATCTTTCAATTGCTCGATATCCATTTTATTACGGATAAATTTAAGATCTGGGTTAGGCTGTAGGATTTTTTCATTAAAAATAGTTGCCATGGATAATGCAGCTTCAAACTTCATATCTGGATGAATGGATTCTGGAATATAGATGGCAAAGCATTGGATCTTTGCTCCACCCTTTTGGAGTCCTTCTTTCGTTATATGAAGTTTTTTACTATTCTGAAAATTAATCATTTTATCCTTAAACATTTTTAATAATACATCGCAATGCCCATCAAAGTAATTCAAAAAATTCACTCCTATACGATTATGCTCTTTATTTTCTTCTATGTAAATCTTAATTGGCCTTCCACCAAGATATCATTAATCTCAAACTATTTAAACCTGAATTTTCAATTTTAAAAAAAG
>NZ_JVDT01000286.1 GCF_001076885.1 Bacillus sp. 522_BSPC | reverse complement strand
GTATGAGTAAAATGTTTGTGGGTAGAAAATAATTTACCCTCTGGTTTGGTTGGTGGTCGTTAGACCGCCAACCAAACGCAAGCGCGGTAGTATGAGCAAAAATAAAGAAAAAGGGACTTTCTTTTTGTATAGTAGTGTTTGCGGACAAAACATACAAAAGGAGAAAGTCCCTATGAAACAAAATACCATAAAACTACCTACATTAAAAGAAATAGAAAGTGATTTATTTAAAACATTACAGGAAACTTTTTCGGAAGTTCTCGAGGAGCTGTTAACTGGGTATGACAGAGAAATAGCTGAACAACGAGATAAAGGAAGATATCAACTCAAAGATAAGAGAGCGATTCAGATGGACACCTTATTTGGATCTGTTTCAATTAAGCGAAATTACTATTGGGATCGTATCGGCAACAAATATGTCTATTTATTAGATCAATATTTACAGTTTGAGGGCGGTAAAGGATTTAGTCCAGTTGTGGAAGAAATGGCGATGGAATTGGCGGTTACTGGGCCATCATACAGACATGCATCTTCTACGTTAGAAAAATTACTTGGATACTCTGTAGCTAGTCATGAAGCGATTCGTCAACATTTATTACAAACAGAAGTTGTACCGAGCTTGCCAATCGAACCAAAAAGAAAGGTATTATTTATCGAAGTAGATGGCTTATTTATTAAACGGCAAGGTGGTAAGAAGCGCGGACGAGAAGAAAAGATCGCAGCTATCCATGAAGGTTGGTCTATGAATGGAAAGAGAGCCAGTCTTGTGGGAAAACGGCATTTTATTCATAAAGCAGAAGCACCTTTCTGGGAAGAGTTAGAACAATTTTTAATGGATACGTATCATTACGATCCAACTACTCATCTTTTAGCTATCAATGGGGACGGAGCTAGTTGGATAACTGCGTGCAGAGAGTATTTTCAAAAGAAAGCTTTTTTCACGATAGACAGATTCCACGTAGCTCGAGAAATCCAACGTATTTTTAAAGAACATCCTAGATATAAAGCGATACGAAAAAAGCTAGCTAAGTATGATGGAGAGGGATTATTAGTAGAGTTAAATAGTGCAGTGGCGACCCTGGATACAGAGAAAAAAGAAGAACGATTAGAAGCATTAATTAACCAGCTTTCTCCATATCCCGAGGCACTTGGAGACTATAGAATTTGGTTACAGGAACAAGGAATAGATACGAGTGATATGCGTCCGATGGGCAGCGCAGAAGGAACCATGAGTGTGTTTGCCAAGCGTCTGAAAAACGGAAGGGCATGGAGTGAAAAAGGAATAGATGCATTTATTCGATTCATGGTTGGCTTAAAAGATGGATTAGATATTAAAACACTGATCGGAACAATGACGAAACGATTGGAAGAGAAGGAATCAAATCATATAAAACCAAAATACTACCGTGAAAAACTAACCAAAACAGCAGGACAGGCAACAAGACAAAACATTGCCTATTTGAGTCAAACAACAGGAAAGCCACTATATCATGCGTTAAAAGCATTACAAGGATTTTAAAAAGGATTGTCGACGTTTAACTGTAAACTGTATTCTAAAAGGTTATGGATTTTAACAACATAGAAAACGCAGAGTGGATTGGAGCGAAAGGCACTTGACTCCTGCGGGACATAGAGGAAAGGTCGAGACCCCACAGCCGGAACGGCGAGGAGGCTCGACTTCCTCCCCGCGGAAAGCAAGTGCCTGTAGCGGAAAGGAACGGTCTATTGATCCCAAAAAATTTTACGAAAACAGCCTGACTATAAATAGAGTAAGTATAGAAAGCGTTAACAATAGAGATAGCAAACACACTGAAAAAGAGAGAAATTCCGACGATAAAAAATTTCTCCCACAAATACTTGACTCAAACGCTTTCATCCTATAAGTTGACTAGGAATGTTATTTATATTAGAATGTATTTATACTTAAAAATTGCATACTCCAAAGGGGAGTAGCTTACAGTTACGTCGTCAATACGCGATTAAATCGCCGGCTTAACTGGCAACTAAATGTTGTTTGCGAGACCTTTGCCGTTCTTTGGTAAAGGGATAAATAGATCGATTTTTCAAGCCTTTACCAAATTAATGGTAGGGCTTTTTATTTTTTCTAGCAAATACTAAAGAGAGTTAGAAGAAATATAGGAGCCCAAGTATAATCCAGCATGGATAATCAATAATCAGGAGGAATAGAAAATGAAGAAAATATTATCAGCAATTCTCACATTAGGTCTGGTTTTATCCCCGGTGAGTATCCAATTTCAGGATACAGTCACAACAGTAGAAGCTAAGTCTTATAAATCCGGAAAAAGAAGCTTTAATAACAATAATAGTAATACAAATACAAATTCTTTTTTCCAGAAGAAAAATAATACAAATGACACGACAAAATCTAATCAATCCACTACTGCAAATAAATCTGGAGGCTTTTTCTCAGGCGGGGGGCTAATGAGAGGACTAATGGTCGGTGGGCTTGCTGGTTTACTGTTTGGAAGTCTTTTTGCCAATATGGGAGCATTTGGATCTTTATTAGGGCTTTTAATTAATATCCTTGCAATTGTTGTGGTATTTAACTTAATCAAGCGTTTATTTACTTTCTATCGAAATAAAAAAAGAGAGGAAGCAAATAATTGGAGAAATTAATCATCCCAGAACAGGATATTATTAATGCGATATGTGTCTATGTGGCGCGTAAGAAACAAGTAAGGCCAGAGGAAGTAGAAGTAGAGTTAATGTATGATGATGATTATGGTTTTTCTGCCGAAACTTATGTCCATGATCGAAAACAAGTGCTAATCACACAAAATATGATTGAAGCACTGCGTTTATGGTTAGATGAGTATTTAAATTTAGATCCGTATATTGGATTGAAATTAGTGCTTGATGAAGAAGAAGGAATTATCGCAGTAGGAAAATAGGGAAGGAGGATACCAATGTTAGAAAATTGGTATCCTCTTTTTGCTATAAATATGTCTTGAGGAAAGCCCACTAGATAAGGAGGAAAAAGACTTTTCTTCCATAACTCAATCGAAATTTAATTTATAATCCTCGGCCTTTATCATTTTCAATTTTTTCGAAAATAAATAAAGGAAGAACACATTTAAAAGGAACGGTATAATTAAAAAGGTAGAAATCATAATAGCGATATTTTTACTACTCCATCCACCATCTGCTAAGCGCATAAAGTTCATGGGACCAACTAAACCAGATAATCCAAAGCCGGCGCTATAGGGTGTTCCTTGGATATTGAGGAAGCCAGCTAATCCGCCTAATATAGCAGCAGTAATAATCATCGGAATAACAATCTTCGGTTTCATAAAGAAATTCCCCATTTGAATTTTCGGAGAGCCAAGCACATGTGCTAAGGCAGTTCCTAAAGAATTGGCCTTATAGCTTGCTATAGCTAATCCAATCCCTGCTGCCACAATACCGAGATTTGCTGCCCCTGATCCAATACCAGATAGGGATATAACAGTTGCGACACCTACTGTGGAAACAGGAGAAAGAATAATTAAACAGAATGCTACTGCAATGATAATGCCCATAACGACTGGCTGTAAGTTCGTAATAGTGGCGATTGCAACGCCAATTAATCCAGTAGTAGATTTCATAAATGGCAATAATAAATATCCTGCCATTCCTGGTATTAAAATACTTAAAGTTGGTAAAAGAAGAATAGAATATGCTTTTAATCGGTCGCCGACAAATTGAACAAATAATACAGCAAGTGCAGCTGTAATACCTGTGTTTACAACCACTCCGATACCATTTAAAGTAAATAATCCTTCTGCTGTTTTTTGAACCACTCCACTACCGACCATTGCAGCAATTCCAATACTAGCTGTTTGAATAGAGGATAGTTTAAATGATATTCCAACCATTACACCAATCAACACAGGCAATAAGCTCATAATAAATGCAGTAATATCTAATACGTGTTGAAGTGGAGGAAAGAATGGAATAAAGAGCTTTAATATTTCGCCAAGTAGTGCGTTAGGGATTAAAGAAACGACGATTCCGATACTCATACCATTTAATAATTTACTGAAAAACTCTTTCACATTTGAACTCCCCATTCTCCTTGAATTTGGAGTTTATTATATGTAAAAATTTGATAAGCGTCAACGATTATTTTTAACGCTTCAACGTGAAAAAGTGAAAAAACGAAAAAAAGATTGCACTTTTCTATTCCTCTTTATAAATTGCAATAATTTTAATGATAGTTTTTAAAAAATGAAAAAATATCATCTGAAAAAAATGCAAAATGTAAAATAAAAAGGAGTTCCCTCCTTTTTATGAGGAAACTCCTTCATCATATTGCACCTATCTGGCATGTTTTTCAATGCCTGACTAACCTTAAGAAGGAAATTGATTTTCTCCTATTTTAGCTTTCCGGACATCTCGAGACTTTTTATCAAAGTTTCGGAAATATTGTTCTAGCTGCTCCAATGTTTTTCCTTTTGTCTCAGGCAAGAATTTGGTAACAAATGTTATCGCAAATATACCTAGTACTGCGAATATAAAGAATGAAGTGGATAAGCCAAATTTATCGAGAAGTATCGGGAAAACCAAACCAATGAGAAAGTTTGTTGTCCATAGACAAAATACGGAAACACCCATTCCTAATCCGCGAAGCTTTAAAGGAAAAATCTCCGCTAGCATCAGCCATGTAACTGGTGATATTGCTCCTTGTTGGAAGGCAAGGAAGGTAACCGTCATACTTAGTACAGCATATGGAAGAATAGACATTCCGCCTAAAGTGAATGAGAAAATTCCGATTAATAGTAAACTAGTTGTTGTACCAATTAATCCTGTAATTAGCATTGGCTTTCTTCCAACACGCCCAAGCAGCCATATACCTACAAAGGTAGCTAAAACAGAAATAACTCCATTAGCGATATTTGCTATTAATGCTACTTCAGTAGTGAATCCTGTACTTTGCAATATCTGTGTACCATAGTACATAATCGAGTTTACACCTGTGATTTGTTGAACAATTGCAATCCCAATTCCTAGGAAAACAATCCTTCTTATCCAAGGCTCTGCTAAATCTTTAAAGCCAACTTGTTCAACTTTCTCTTCTGTTTCAATTGCTTTCTTGATTTGCTGTAATTCTGTTTTGGCACGCTTTTCTTTTCTAATATGCAATAGTACACGAAAAGCGTCTTTGAATCTGCCTTGTGATGCATACCATCTAGGACTCTCAGGTACTGCGAGCATGCCTATCCATAGAACGATGGCGGGAATTGTTGCAATAACGAGCATATATCTCCAAGCGTGTCCGGAGCCACCAAGTGTATTTCCGATGATAGCATTTGTTATGTAGGCAAGTAATTGCCCTGTAACAATCATTAGTTCGTTTTGTGTTACCATTTGACCACGGCGTTCGGCAGGAGACATTTCTGCCAAGAATGTAGGGACAGCTACCGATGCTCCTCCAACTGCGATACCAAGTAAGAAACGAAAAGTAACCATTATGGGGACGTTCGGTGCAAAAGTACAGCCGAGTGTTGTAATAAGAAAGATAACAGCAAGATAAAGAATAACTTTCCTTCGTCCATAGCTGTCGGCGAGCTTACCGCTGAACATGGCTCCAAATGCGGCTCCAAATAAAAGGGAACTAGTGACGAGGCCCTCTGTGACTGCATTGAGGTTAAGTTGATCTGGACGAGCCATATAGGGTAAGGCTCCATTAATTACGCCAGTATCAAAGCCAAAAAGAAGACCACCAAATGTGGAAATAATTGCAATGATTTTTAAATTGTTTTTTTGATTTGATTTTTTGTTCCTACTGTCAGGGTTTAATTGATCACTCATTTTATTTACTTTCTCCTCCTCTTATAATAATGATTTTCTCGCGTCATTATTATATTTGTGTTTGAAATGTAAATCGATTTTCATCTCCTTCTACTTGTATTGTTCTATCCCTTATAGGTGATAAGATGTTTGTTCATAAGATATTTGTCAATATTTTTCTCGGATAATAAAAAGAATAGAATATCTTTATTATACACCTTTGTCAGAATATTTCAAATTATGTTCGCTACTTGATTAAGTAAGGGATAGAGGTACCAATACATTACCCAAAAAAATTTTTTAAAAAACATGATAGAAGAGCGGGAGAAAAATTTTTTAGTGTTTATTATTCTGCTATTCTTGTTTGGTCATACAAGGATCGATTTGTAAGAAAGATGTTCGTAGTTAAAAAGTGAGAACTCCGTTAGAGTATATAGTAGGAAAAACCGATAGATTTGAAGATAACTTTGTTAAGAATTTTTCATGTCTTCTCTCTTAGAGGATATAAAAAGGGGCTGGGACAAATCTAAATAACTAATCTTTAAAGACGAACAATCTCTAATTTAGCTCTTAAATAAAGCTACTTTTTCAAGATGGTTATCTATGTTTTAAATATAGTCAAGAGTAAAAATTAAGTCGTTCCATTGCGCTACAGACGGTCGCTTTCCGCGGGGAGGAAGCTGAGCCTCCTCGCTGCGCTGCGGGGTCTCAGCCTTTCCTCTATTTCCCGCAGGAGTCGACCGTCCTCCGCTCCATTTCACTTCATTTTTAAACCTTTTCCCAAAATATAAATACGAACAATTATGCAAACTTACCGCATAATCCTTCGTATTTATTGTTAGCTGAAATGTTTATGTCCCAGCCTCTTTTTAATAATCATTTATTTTCCTAACATAGCATCGACTTTATCTTGATTATTATCAATCCATTCCTGTGCAACTTCTTCTTCATCAGCACCATCCTCGATTTTAACAATCATTGCTTCGATATCTTCAACAGGCATGCTCCAGTTGCTTAGGAATTCATAAACCTCAGGAGATTTTTCTTTTAGACCATTATTTACGACTACGTGAACTTCTGATGTCTTAAAGAAACCTTTTGAATCTTCCAATACTTTTAAGTCATAATCAACAAACATTGGATGTGGACGCCATCCTAGGAATAGAACGGGATCGCCACTTTTAATAAACTTAGATGCTTGTGCTAGCATTCCACCTTCACTAGAAGCAACATATTCTAAATCTAATCCATATTCTTCGATCATCTCTCTAGAAGTTACAGTCATTCCTGCGCCTTCCTCAATTCCATAAACCTTTCCACCGAAAAGATCTTCATTTCCTTTTAAATCTTCAATGCTGTCAATTCCTTCAACATTAGCTGGAATAACCCATCCAAGTTCTCCTTCAGTATAACTCACTGCTAAATCTTCTAGGTTATCTTTGTATTTTTCCATATAATTTGCATGCATATCAGGTAACCAAGCATCCATAAATACATCTAAATCACCACGTGAAAGTCCAGTATAGACCCCACCTGCATCTGCATTTTTCTCATCTACAGTATAGCCCATATCTTCTAATAAAAGTTTAGCAACTTTTGTAGGAGGAATGGTACTTGTCCAAGGGGTCACCCCAAATGTAATTGTTTCGCTATTGTTAGCATCATCTTCACCAGAATTTTGTGACTGAGAAGAACAGCCAATTAAAAGAGTAAATAGTAATAAAAGCAAAAAGCTAAGTTTCCATTTTTTCATAAATCATTACTTCCTTTCGTCTTTTCAATTTTTTAATTGGTTTGCATATGTCTTTTAAGCTTTCTTACCTAAACCTTGTGTGATTCGATCAAGTATGATGGCAAGGACAACAATCCCTAATCCCCCAGTAAGACCTAATCCAACATTTACACTAGAGATACCAGATAATACAATACTACCTAATCCAGGTGAACCAATCATCGAAGCGATAACGGCCATTGATAATGCTAGCATAATGGTCTGATTAATACCTGCCATTATAGTTGGAATGGCATTAGGTAGCTGAACTTTGACAAGTAATTGCCAAGACGTAGAACCGAAAGCCTTAGCAGCTTCTACAATATCGGCTGGAACTTGTTTAATTGCTAAGCTTGTCATGCGTACTGCTGGTGGAGTAGCAAAAACGAATGTAGAGATAACTGCCGGAACTTCTCCTAAACCAAAGAGTAGAATGGCAGGGATTAAATAAACAAAGCTTGGTAATGTCTGCATAAAATCGAGAATTGGTCGAACTATATGATCCAATGTTCGATTTTTTGCAGTCAAAATTCCTAATGGAATACCAACAACGATAGAGAAAAAAGTTGCAACAATAACAATAGATAGTGTTTGCATAGCACCTGTCCAAAGATCAACGGATCCTAAATAAAGCGCCCCAATAATAGTGAAAATAGCCATTCCCTTTCCGGCAAAGCGCCAAGCTAAAAGAGCTAAAATGATTGCTATTACTTCAGCAGGAATGAAAGTGAATAAATTGGTGACAGCATTTATAAATATGCTTAACACTCCACTGAAGGAGTTAAAAAAGTCACCTAAAACTGGCAGTAGCCAATTGTCTACAAATTGATTTGTCCAATCTTCTAGTGGAAAGAAGAAATAGTTCATATAATAGCCTCCTTTTGTTCTTTTCCGAGAATCAGTCCAGACAATATAGAGACTCGTACAATAATTCCTAGCAATCTATTATTTTCTGTGACAGCAATTGGGAATCTTGATTCTGCTGCGATTCCAATTAAATCATTTAATGGTGTGTCAAATGTGGTGGAATGGAAGTCATGTTCTAAAACATCCTCTACCCATTTATTTTCTTTATACGCATTAATGGCGGCATCAATAGTCAGGATACCTTTTAGTTGTTTATCTTTATCTACTACAAAAATACTTGATAGACCAGCTTCTTCCATTTTTCGGACTGCAACCCTAGGGCCATCCTTCCAAGTGGTAATAAGATCTGGCTGCTTCATGATTTGCCCAGCAACTAGCACTTTGGAACGATCAACATCTTCTACAAAGTTAGATACATAGTCATTCGCTGGATTTTCTAAAATTTCTTCAGCTGTTCCTAATTGTACAATGGAGCCATTTTTCATAATGGCAATTCGATCACCAAGCTTGAGTGCCTCATCTAAGTCATGGGTGATAAAAATAATCGTTTTCCCTAGCTTGTTCTGTAACCGAAGAAGTTCATCCTGCATTTCCTTACGAATAAGTGGATCCAACGCACTAAATGCTTCATCCATTAGAAGGATATCGCTATCATTCGCCAATGCTCTAGCAAGTCCTACACGTTGCTGCATACCGCCACTCAGCTGATTAGGGTAACTTGCTTCATAGCCCTTTAGACCAACATCATGGATGGCTTTAATAGCTTTTTTTGCACGCTCATCCTTAGGATGGCCTTGAATTTCTAATCCGTATTCCACATTTTCCTGTACAGTTCGATTAGGAAATAATGCAAAATTCTGAAAAACCATGCTAAGCTTTTTGCGGCGAATAGCTATTAGTTCTTTTTTATTCATAGTCGTAATATTTTCCCCATCTATCATTACTTCACCAGAAGTTGGCTCAATGAGTCGATTAATTAGACGAATGAGTGTAGATTTACCGCTTCCGGATAAACCCATGATGACAAAAAACTCCCCTTGTTTTACATAAAAAGAAGCATTATCCACTCCAATTGTCATCCCAGTTTCTTTTAGGATTTTCGTTTTTTCTTCGCCTGCTTGGAGTCTTTTTAGCCCTTCTTTCGGGTTACCTCCAAATATTTTTGTGAGATTTTTAACTTCGATTTTATGCATTAATCACTTCTCCTTAAAAAGTTTATCTTGGAGATTTTCAGAATATGGATAAATAATAAGAGTTTGAAAATTTGATTATTTATAGAGGAATAGTAGGAATTAAGCGAGTATTATGGCAATACTTATAGTGGAACTTTGGGTTATAAATTGTTGTATATAGTATTACTTGCTCCGTGTTACTCCCAGTATGGTAATGGGACTTATCCATATCCTTCTCCTGTAGAGTTATCCTTATTATATAAAATAAGGAATATATAGCGCAAACGTGAAAATAAAGCATATACAGTTTATATCGTTCATAAAGTTTTTTCTGATTAAATTAAATGGGAGGTTTGCTCACAAATACTGCCTAATTCACTAAATAACTCTTGATTCTATCCTTTAGCAGGATTGAAAGGAACGTACGTTCTTTGTTTGTGACAAAAAAGACCTATATATAGGAGGTTATTCCATTTCACAAACGATTCAATAAAAGTTTTATATATAGGATTGAAAAAATTCAAAAAAAAAGGTAGTATTTAAATGAGAATGATAATCAATATAACTAATAGACAGAACGATTTAAACATATATATAGTACAAAACTTTCAAAATAGGAGTGAGCAGGTTAATGGATCATAGAGAACTATTCGATGTGACAATAATTGGCGGCGGACCAGCAGGACTGTATTCTGCTTTTTATAGTGGATTAAGAGAAATGAAAACAAAAATTATAGAATTCTTGCCACAGTTAGGCGGAAAGCTGCACTTATATCCTGAAAAAATGATCTGGGATGTTGGTGGCATCACTCCAATGCCAGGTGAGAGGTTAAGAGAGCAGCTAGTACAGCAAGGACTGACCTTTAAGCCTGAGGTAGTAACGAATACGAAGATTCACTCCATTTCAAAAGATAAGGAAGGAATTTTCTTATTAGAAACGGATTCAGGACAAATTCATTACTCCAAAACGGTTATTGTAGCAGTAGGAAGCGGAATAGTCACTCCACAAAAACTAAAAATAGAAGGTGCCGAAAGGTTTGAAGTCTCCAATCTAAACTATACGGTGAAATCTTTAATGCACTTTAGAGATAAAGTGGTCGTTCTTTCTGGTGGCGGAAACTCAGCAGTGGACTGGGCACTTGAACTAGAGCCAATTGCAAAAAAAGTGTATTTAACATGTAGAAAAGATACACTTGCTGGTCACGAGGCAAAAGCAAGAGAATTGTTAGAAAGCAATGTTGAATGTTTATTCCATACTTCTATTACTAAACTGATTGCTAACGAAAACCATAATCGTATTGATTCAGTTGAATTAACGAATACAAAGTCAGAAGATGTAACCACTGTAAAAGTGGATGAAGTAGTTATTAATCATGGATATGAAATGGATTCTTCCTTATTAAAAAATAGTAAATTAAAAATTGACATGCTTGAAGATTTTTACATAGCAGGTAATGTTAATAGTGAGACATCTGTGCCAGGTATATTTGCGGCTGGGGATATTCTAAAGCATGAAGGAAAAGTTCATTTAATTGCAGGGGCTTTCCAAGATGCAGCGAATGCAGTCAATAAAGCTAAATTATATATCCAGCCGGAAGCAAGCAACAGTGCCATGGTATCCTCCCATAATGAACTATTTGAAGAAAAGAATAAAGAATTAATTAAAAACATGATTCATTGCGACGACTGTTCAGTGATGAAAGTACGTGCATAAACTTTATTTTTAAGTGGTTTTAAAAAAAGAGTTATTGGAGAAGGAGATTTGCTTTTCCAATAACTCTTTTTTGTAATATAGATAGGGAATAGGCTGAAAAGCATGCGAGTTTGGCTGAAAAATCGAAAGTTTGGCTGAAAAGCATGTGAGTTTGGCTGAAAAATCGAAAGTTTGGCTGAAAAGAAGATTGAAGTAATCCGATAAAACGAAAATCCTGCTGAAACCAAGTTAGTTATAGTCGAATTATTCAAGTTTGCGCTAGCCCCAGTTACAAATCATTCTGTTGAGACAGTCATCATTAATGCATTTATCGGTACTTCTGCTGTTTCAAGAGTATAAACAATATTTCCTTCTTCCCATCTCACAGTAATTTCTACTTCCTCTGCATTCTCTGGATAGTTTACTTCGATTCTTCCGTTCTCATTAGGAACAGGGAGCGCATTCTCTTCCAAATAATCCACCATTTTTCTGGCGATATCAGCGGTATCTAATTCATCAGCAGAGATCGATTTAATTTGCAGGACCCAACGTCCTTCTTTCCAAACCAAATACGAACTTCCAGCTGCTCCTTCTTTCATTCCCGTAATTTGATAGCCTAAGTCTACTTTCATATCATCTGGTATAGAGTCTAAGGAAACCTCTGGGAAAAGTTCCTTTTGTTTGCTAGAATCATCGAATGTTTCTGCCTTAAACGTTGCAATCATGTTCTCGTTAGTAGCTAACGATTCATCATTGATCGTGACTGGTTCTTGTGTTTGATAAAAGGAAATAGAATATTCATCTGTTTCATTTTTATTAATTTTGGCACCTATATATTCAGTATCTATTATGGGGAATTTGGTTGGCAATTTAGATTCTTCCATTTTTAGCATAGCCCGGATTTCTGTCAATTGTTCATTGGTTGAGGAAGGATTGGGTTCCTCAGTCGTTTGATTTCCTTCTGCACTAGCTTGTCCATCCGCATTTTCTTCCTGTGCAGGTGAATCAGCTTGACTTGCTTGACTATCTGTTGAATCATTGGAGCAGCCACTTATGATAAGCGAAAAAGTGAAGAGTAAAAAAAATAGAATATTTTTCATCCATAGAACTCCTTTCTAAGTCTTGTTAGTAGATTTATTCCCTATAAAAAGAAAAAAATGAGTTTTATAAAAATCTTTATAAAAAATAATATTTGGCATTGGAATAAGAAAGAATTGATGGGGGTAAGTCGCCAAAAAAAGAAAAACAAACCAGATACAAATTTCCCTAACCCAATCATTGAACCAATAAAAGTGCAATCTTCTTTAAATGCGTTACAAAACTCTGATAAAATATTTAAAAGATATTATATAGGACAGGAGATATAAAGAATGAAGCCTTTCACGAAAAGGGTGGTCGACATTATTTGTGCTATTCCAAAGGGAAAAGTAATGACATATGGGCAAATTGCGAAGATTGCTGGAAGTCCAAGGGCCGCAAGACAAGTAGTTAGAGTTCTTCATACCTTATCGGAGAAATATCAACTTCCCTGGCACAGAGTGCTTAATAGTAAAGGATGCATTGGATTAACAGGTGAACATGGTCAGCTTCAAAGAAGGATATTAGAAGAAGAGGGAATGATATTTCAGCAAAATGGATCGATAAATTTAATAGAGTATGGTTATGAGCCACTACATCTAATAGAAGAAATGGAATAAAGAGGCTGGGACAAATCTAAATAACTAATCTTTAAAGACGA
>NZ_JVDT01000285.1 GCF_001076885.1 Bacillus sp. 522_BSPC | reverse complement strand
TTGAAGAATTAGAAAAAGCAGGAGCATTTGAAAATTTAAAGATCAGGGACGAAAAAGAACAAAGAGTTGAGCGAGAACCGTTCTGGAAGCAAAAAGAAAATATTAAGGTATATATTTCAGCCGTTTTGCTTGTGATTAGCTGGTTTTTAGGTAAGCAATTAGGAGAAGAACATATTATTCCAACGATTGGTTATGCAGCGTCCATCTTAATTGGCGGATATTCACTGTTTATTAAAGGTCTTAAAAATCTAAGCCGGTTAAAGTTCGATATGAATACGTTAATGACGATCGCCATTATAGGAGCTGCAATCATTGGTGAATGGGGCGAAGGGGCAACCGTTGTTATACTGTTTGCTGTCAGTGAAGCTTTAGAGCGTTATTCTATGGATAAAGCTCGTCAATCCATTGAATCGTTGATGGATATTGCTCCAAAAGAAGCGTTAATTCGTCGTGGTAATGAAGAAATGGTCGTCCACGTTGAAGATATTCAAATTGGCGATATTATGATTGTTAAGCCTGGTCAAAAGTTAGCGATGGATGGATTGGTCATTAAAGGCACTTCTACGCTAAATCAGGCTGCTATTACTGGTGAAAGTGTTCCAGTAACAAAAAACATTGATGATGAAGTGTTTGCAGGAACCTTGAATGAAGAAGGGTTACTTGAAGTTAAAGTAACAAAACGAGTCGAAGATACCACAATCTCGAAAATTATTCATTTAGTCGAAGAAGCTCAAGCAGAAAGAGCACCTTCTCAAGCGTTTGTAGATAAATTTGCGAAATACTATACACCAGCAATTGTTATCCTAGCTCTTTTAATTGTTGTGGTACCTCCTTTATTTTTTGGAGGGGATTGGAGCAAATGGATTTATGAAGGGTTAGCCGTGTTAGTGGTTGGTTGTCCGTGTGCCTTGGTTGTTTCAACTCCTGTTGCTGTTGTTACTGCCATTGGAAATGCTGCGAAAAATGGCGTTTTAATTAAAGGCGGTATCCATTTAGAAGAATCGGGAGCCCTTAAAGCTATTGCTTTTGATAAAACAGGAACATTAACAAAAGGTATTCCTGCTGTGACCGACATCTTAATCTTTGGTGGAGATCAAAATAACTTGTTGTTAACCACGGCAGCCATTGAAAAAGGATCCCAGCATCCTCTTGCTTCAGCGATTATGAGAAAAGCAGAGGAAAAGGGATTAAAGTTCAATGATGTATCAGTCGATGATTTCCAATCTATTACTGGTAAGGGCGTTAAAGCTAAAGTAAACAACCAAATGTACTATGTTGGAAGTCCGAATCTTTTTGAGGAATTGCACGGAAGCATTTCAAATGACAGGAAAGAAAAAATCGCTGAAATGCAAACCCAAGGGAAAACTGTGATGGTGTTAGGAACTGAAAAAGAAATTCTTTTGTTCATTGCCGTAGCTGATGAAATGAGGGAATCATCCAAAGAAGTTATCGGAAAGTTGAACAATATGGGAATCGAAACAGTGATGCTAACAGGTGATAACCAACGGACTGCCGAGGCAATTGGAAAACAAGTTGGTGTTTCGGATATTAAAGCCGATTTACTTCCAGAAGATAAGTTGAATTTCATTAAAGAACTTCGTGCTAAACATCAAAGTGTAGCGATGGTTGGTGATGGCGTGAACGATGCTCCAGCACTTGCAGCTTCCACAGTTGGTGTAGCAATGGGTGGCGCTGGAACGGATACAGCATTAGAAACAGCCGATATTGCGTTAATGTCCGATGATTTAAGTAAATTGCCATATACGATTAAATTGAGCCGTAAGGCTTTGGCAATCATCAAGCAAAACATTACCTTCTCTTTAGCGATTAAATTAGTGGCATTACTTTTAGTCATGCCTGGATGGTTAACCTTATGGATAGCGATTTTTGCTGATATGGGTGCAACACTTCTTGTGACATTAAATAGCTTACGATTATTAAAGGTAAAAGAGTAAAAATTAGGTTTCATTAGCCAGGGTTTCCCTGGCTTTTTTTAATAATATTGAATACCTAATTTAACTAACTGATGCTGTAGGCGAGTAATTCGGTAGGGCTTAATGTTTCCGCCTTAGTTTGGGAATTACCATGATAAACAAAAACAAAAAGTTTCTAAGTTGTAAAAGTTGGCGTCAAAGCGGCGGTTTGTGACGCTTATCGTCAAATTTGCTATAATATACGCAAGAATTTTATTCAGGCGGTGAATTACTTTGAAGCAATACTTGAAAGACCGTCTTCTTGTTGTTTCGATCGAAGCACATAAGAAGATTATCACGGAAGGGGATTCCGTTGACCTGGCGTCTATCTATTACGAAGAAGGAACACCCCTTGACCGTGTTCATCAATACAACGCATTTACAATATTATCGAAATTACAATTCCCGAAGGACGAAGCAAGCGATCCCGCAAGCGATTCAACGAAGTTTCTTGACGATTTGGCAGCTAAACAACTTCCAAACGAAGAAATTATTCAATCATTGTTAAACTATCGGGAATCAAAACCACCAGTGTGAACTGGTGGTTTGCTCTGCGGCTAAAAGCCTCTCTTACCGGCCTCGGCCTTAAAGGCCCACTGAAAAGGTTTCCCTTCTGCACCACATTCACTCACCAATTCTAAAGAATTTCTTTATTTACTTCCGATTTTTCTCACCCGTGAACGGATCGAATTCTTCGAACAACGTTAGCTGATCAGCCATATAATCTTCTTTCAGCTGATTTCTTATATATTCTTGTATTTGTTTCTTATTTCTCCCCACGGTATCAACGTAGAAACCACGACACCAAAATTTCCGATTCCCATAGCGATATTTCAAATTCGCATGTCGATCAAATATCATCAGGCTACTTTTTCCTTTTAGGTAACCCATGAACTGCGATACACTTAATTTTGGTGGAATACTAACCAACATATGGATATGATCCGGACAGGCATTTGCTTCATGTATAATGACACCTTTTCTTTCACATAGCTCTCTT
>NZ_JVDT01000284.1 GCF_001076885.1 Bacillus sp. 522_BSPC | reverse complement strand
AAGTAGCTTTATTTAAGAGCTAAATTAGAGATTGTTCGTCTTTATAGATTAGTTATTTAGGGATTTGTCCCAGCCTCTTTTTTATTTTAAAGTGTAAGTAATCTCTCTGTAACCTTTCTAATAAGTAAAGGCAAAGTTTGAAAAGTATAGGGTTTATATACTCTTTCCGTCCATTTATGTCCCCCTTTTCCATATACACCAATGTTAAGAGCAGGAATATTTAGACTCTGCATTTTTCCCAAATCTAATGGAAATAATTCATTCATTCCTGGAAAATTTGCGACCACTGTTTCAATCTCTGTTTGATTCCCATTAAATGCTAAGAAGCTACCGTCACATAAATAAGGGAAATACCCTCTTAACGGAAATACTTCCTTGTACTCCTCTTCCGCCTCTTGTAACACTTCTTCCAATACTTCTTTTAAATAAACGGACTGTTCATCCGTTTGTAACGTATTAGATGGTAAGAATGGTGTAGCAAAAAACAGAATAACCCGAGGCTTCTTTTCTGGATCTAATTGCTGTAAGCCTTCTACTAGTTCAAAAGCTTTTAATCGATCATCTAAATCTTCCGGCAAGCTTTTTAGTAAGCTATTCAAGTGCTTTTCTGGTTCTTCTCCATGCTCCTTTAAATACTCTATATATTCTTGAATTGTCATCACATCTGTTTTCCAGTTAATCGACCGTTCTGGGAGATTATTCGCTTTACAAAATGCAGTGTAGTTATTCGCTAATTTGTTCTCTATCTTTACACATGCAGTTTGGGCGATCCTTTTTAAGGAGACTAATACATCACTTGGTGTTTTTTTATAAATAAAATAATTAAAATACATTCTGATACTAACAGGTGTTTGAACATTATAGCTTTGCTTACTCTCTTTCATAAACAAACAGCTAGGCGGTAGGACTAATTCATTATCCAGCTTTTCTGCTAGAGAAAAATTTTGATTAATGCTTCTATTAATCTCTGAAGCAATTAATGTCGGGTCAATCCCAAGCAAGCTTTCGCCAACATGTGCCTCTCTTCCTAAAATAGAAAAACAGGGCAATAACTTTCCTGCTCCCCCACAATATACATATTTTGTTTGATCTCCATTGTATAAAGGCGAAATGAAATCATTATTAATAGCAGCTACATAGGATAATCCTCTTTCTTGTTGAAGACGAACGAGTTCACCTAAAGCTCCTCTAATGCCAACATGCTGATTCTCCTCATCGGCATTGAATAAGATTAGAATATTTCCATCAAGCTTTTCTCGATGATTCATGTAATAGAGAATATTTGCTAGATGAATACTTATTCCACTTTGCATATCAAGAGAACCTCTCCCAAACATCCAATCTCCGCTTCGGGCATCGTGTCTAGCCTCTTCATCCCCATCATAGCTTTTAAAAAATGCTGCTAGTTTATCCGGATCATGAGCAATGTCCTTTAGCTTTCCATAATCTTCTATCCCTACAGTATCTACATGTGCATGGTAAATCACCGTTTCTTTTTTATTTGAATTGCCTTGGAAAAAAGCCCATACATTTATCCGTTCATCCCCTTCTATGTCCTGCTTCCATACATAATCTGGATATGCCTGAAAATAAGGAAAGGAGGCAATTATTTCATATAAATAGTTAGCCTTGTCTAATTCTCCTGCTGTTCCACTATAGCTTTCCATTTCAATAAGTCTTTTTGTCAAAAATTCTACTTGTTGTGCTAATGTTAAAGATGCCAATTGATTATACATACCTTCATCCCCTGGTTTTTCTTTAGTTTTAAGTTTATTGCTATTCTATCTATCTGACAACCTATTTTTCTGTCTATTCAAATTATTATATATAATAGTAGACTCTCTTATTAAAATATTTTTCCCTTCCACATACCCCCTTCTATTTTTCTTCTTTTTCACATAGATATGAATAAAATGGACAAGAAAAGTTAGGATGATGTTTAGTGATGGAAAAAATCGCTGCCATTTTTGTCGGGAGCTTACTAATAGGCATTGGGGTTAATGGGTTTTTAGTGCCTCATCATCTTCTAGATGGAGGTATTATTGGAATTGGGCTTATCCTTCATTATCACTATGACATTCCAACAGGTCTTTCGATGATGATTTTAAGTTTACCCTTGTATATACTTGTTTGGTTTTATAATAAGGATTATTTCATTTATGGAATTTTCGGATTTCTTACTTCTTCTTTTTCTATTGACGTACTTTCTTTTTTACGAGAAATCTTCTCGCTAAATCTTGTATTAAGTGCTATTCTCGGTGGAGTAATTATTGGAGTTGGGATTGGGGTTATGCTTCGATTTGAGACAAGCACCGGGGGAACAGACCTTCTTGCCCAAGTGCTTGCAAATATCCTATCCATTCATGTGGGAATCATCATCTTTTTAATAGACGGTATAGTTTTATTAAGTGGCTATAAAATTGTCGGTATTCCTACACTTATAGCCTCTTTTATGACTATTTTCTGTGTCGCTATCTTTACGACATTATTGTCAAAAAAGAAGATTTCCATCTAGTTTTGAATGGATATAAAAAAAATTAGTAGGAGAATCACCGTTCCCTATTCCTACTAATTTTTCAGATAAATTCCATAGCTATTTTTGCATGTTTTTATTTTTCAGGTCACAGCTTTCCATTGCCGCTAAAATTGTCCCTCTAAATTGATGCTGTTCTAACGTAGTGATTGCTTCAATCGTTGCTCCACCAGGTGTGCATACTTCATCTTTTAATACCCCAGGATGCTTGCCTGTTTCTAAAACCATCTTCGCAGCACCTAAAACAGATTGGGCAGCCAATTTATAAGCTTTATCTCTTGGAATCCCACTACGGACACCGCCATCTGCCAATGCTTCAATAAACATATACACATATGCTGGAGAAGAGCCGCTAATGGCTGGAATAGAATCCATTAAACTTTCTTCTACCAGTTCTACTTTTCCAAATGATGCAAACATATCTTTTATAAAAGCAATGTCCTTTTCGTTCATCCGATCATTTGCACAAAATACAGTCATCCCTTCTCCTACAAGGGAAGGAGTATTTGGCATAGAGCGAATAACCTTTATTTGCTTGGACATTTGAGATTCTATGTATGCTATATCAATTCCAGCAGCAACTGTAACAATGATTGTTTCTTCCTTCACATAAGAGGAGATTTCTTGTAACACCTCTCCATATAAATGTGGTTTAACCGCAACAATTAGAACATCCGCATAACTTGCTACTTGTTTATTATCCAAGGTAGTTTCTATTTGAAAAGCTTCCTTAACATTTTGTGCGCTCTCTGCCGACTTTGTGCTTGCCAAAATTTCTTCTCTCTTCGCAAAAGAAGATTGAAGCATTCCATTTACCATCGCCTGGGCCATTTTTCCACACCCAATAAAACCAACATTTCTTTTTTTCACTCTGATCTTCCTCTCTCGTTAGTCTCTTTACTTTTACATAGTACGAGAAGAAAATCAACCAATCCTTCTAATCGATTGAGTAAATAGAATAATTAACACATAATTTTTGGACCATTTTTCCTTTGATACCCCGGCTTGATCTGTTCCATTCTAATTGCTTCTTTCATACATAAATTTCCCTTCTCTGAATGAAATGATAGTAAACTAATCCCAAATTCAATCAATGATACAAGAATAATTTCCATTTCCATTCCATCTAGCTTTAATGTACAATCGTTGCTTGTTGTTACTTTCTCGCTTACCATTTCTAAAATGAATAGAATTCCTTTGGATGCATTTCTTATACTAAAATCCAACGCCTCTTTTATTAATAAAAGATTTTCCTCGGTTACGTATATTTGCTCCTTCACTATAAACCTCCTTCATACCTATTAAATTCTATTCTTATTGCGAAAATCATTTAACTATATAATCTGGAAGAAAAACTTCGTCTGGTGTTTTGGAAAAAATACTAGATATCTGTACTGCTTGTTCATAAGATAATCCTCGTTTGCCATTCTCAATTTGCCAATAATATGACTTTGTAATGCCTAGCTTATCAGCCATCATTTGATAGGTATAGCCGTATTGCTTTCTTATGATACGCAGTGTATTCCAATGCATTTTTTACACCCCATCTACCAATCATCTTTTTTCCTTTTATTAAAATTATACGTAAACCAGTAGTTTACTTCAATATAAAATTCCGTATTTGTTAACAAATATTCATCATTTACTGTTAGCTATTTGTTAACATATAATAGAAGTATCGAAATGAGGAGCTGATTCAGATGAATTTTCCAGAAAGATTGAGGTATTTACGTAAGTCAGCAAACATTTCTCAACAAACGCTTGGGGATGCAATGAATGTGACAAAGGTATCTATCTCAGGGTATGAAACAGGTAATCGAAAACCTGATACAGACACATTACAAAAACTTGCTGATTATTTTGATGTAAGCATTGATTATCTCCTTGGCCGCTCAGAGACAAAGGAAGCAAGAGCATCCTATCAAACGGCAGAAAAGGAAATTACGATAGAAGAAGCTTTACTCCTTTCTCAATTACAGAAATATCCATCTATGTATAATCATTTAATAACCGACCCAGAAAAAACGGTTCTTCAGCTGTATAGACTATGGAGTTTTTTAGAAGAAGAGAAGCAGAATAAAAACTTGTAAGAATATTGACCTTACAAGTTTTTATTTAATTCTTAACAAATTTCTTATAAGAGCGTATAATATACATAATTCTTATAAGAAAGGTTGGTTTTTTGTGACTACTCTAGCGAAAACAATTCCACAGCCATTAGTTCGTACTAACCAATGGATTATTTTTCTTTCTGTTTTACTTAGTTTATTTACGCAGCAATACTGGATTTTGCTTATTCCTCTTTTAGCAGGATTAGGCGGTTTATTGTTTCACTGGAATCCCATTATGAAATTAGCCAGCTTGTTTCTCCAAAAACCAAGGAAGGAATACCGTCAGGAAGACTGGGATCAACAACAGTTTAACCAAATTATTGCTGTAGTTTGTTTGGCTGCTGGCTCTATTTCCTTTTTCCTTAACTGGAATATTGCCGGCTACATCTTTACGATTATGGTTGGGGTCGCTTCTATCGTTGCCATCCTCGGATTTTGCATCGGTTGTTTTATCCGATTTCAATGGAAAAGATATCAATATAACCGTAGCCTGTAAATAGAAAATGCATAGGGATTCCATATAACTTATATAGAATCCCTTCCTATTTTACAGACTTCTTTCTTTTATTTGCTTTTCTATCATATGTTTGAATGTTTCTATAGATAGTCCTTCAGAATCCGCTTCTCCATACTTTCTTACATTTACTTTATTTTGTTCTTTTTCTTTATCCCCGAGTACTAATATATATGGTATCTTTTGCATTTGTGCTGCTCTGATTTTATACCCTAATTTTTCGTTGCTGTCCTCAATCTTCACTCTTATCCCCGCTTCCTTTAAAGCAGATTGAACTTCTAGGCAATAATCTAAGTGAACAGTTGAGACTGGAATAATTTCAACCTGTGTGGGGGCAAGCCAAACAGGAAAGGCACCTGCAAAATGTTCAATGAGTATTCCAAAGAATCGATCAATTGACCCATATATAGCACGGTGAATAACAACGGGACAGACTTTTTCATTGTTCTCATTAATATAAGCTAGGTTAAAAAGCTTTGGCATTTGAAAATCAAGCTGAATTGTTGCACATTGATGACTTCTTTTTAAAGCATCCTTTATATGAAAATCAATTTTCGGACCGTAGAATGCTCCATCTCCTTCATTAAGAATATATTCTATTTCAAGATGTTCTAAAACATTTTTTAATGCACCTTCTGCCAATTCCCAGATGTCATCCCCTTCCAACGAATCTTCTGGTCTAGTAGAGAGTTCCACAGTATAGGCAAATCCAAAAGTACGATAGACTTTATCAATTAATTGAAAGATGTTTTTTATCTCCTCTTCGATTTGATCTTCTCTTACAAACAGATGGGCATCGTCTTGGCAAAATGTACGAACACGAAGCATCCCGTTTAGTGCACCACTGTATTCATGACGGTGTACCTGACCAAATTCAGCTAATCGAATGGGCAAATCACGATAAGAATAGAGACTATTTTTGAATATAAGCATATGCCCCGGACAATTCATCGGCTTTAATGCAAATTTTTGTTCATCTACTTCGGAAAAATACATATTTTCATGGTAATGATCCCAATGACCTGATTGCTTCCACATTCGCTCATTCATCATCAACGGAGTCCTCACTTCTTCATAACTAGCCTCTCCTTGAAGATCTCTTGAAAATTGCTCTAATTCATTGCGAATAATTTGTCCTTTCGGTAAGTAAAACGGCATGCCAGGTGACTCTTCTGAAAACATAAACAGCTCCAATTGTTTTCCTAGCTTGCGATGATCCCTTTTAGCAGCTTCTTCTATCATCTCTAGGTATTCCGCTAATTCCTGCCGACTCGAAAATGCAACTCCATATACTCGCTGCAATACTTCGTTCTCACTATCCCCTCTCCAGTAAGCACCAGATACACGCATTAATTTAAATGCTTTAATAAAACCTGTAGAGGGAAGATGAGTGCCACGGCATAAATCAATAAACTCTCCTTGTTGATAGAGGGAAATCGGTTCATTTTTTGGTATTGCCTCTAAAAGCTCCAGTTTAAACTTCTCCTCCTTTTCTTGAAAAAGCTCGTTTGCTTTCTCATATGATACCTCTTTTCGAATAAAGGGAAGATTTTCCTTGATAATTTTTTTCATCTCTGTTTCAATAGCTTCTAAATCATTGACCGTTAAACGATGGTCAAGCTTCATATCATAATAAAAGCCGTCCTCTACAACTGGTCCGATTGCAAGCTGAACATTCGGATACAATCTTTTCACCGCTTGTGCCATTACATGGGCGCTGGAATGGCGCATAATAGAAACACCCTCTCGGGAATCTATTGTTATAATAGACAAATGTACATCTTCCTCTATGCGATGACTTCTATCTACAATCCATTCGTCATTTATCTTTGCACCAACTGCTTTCTTCTTCAAACTTACACTTATAGACTCAGCAATTTCAGCGACCGTACTCCCCTTCGGAAAATCCTTGCTATTTCCATCTGCTAATACTACCTTAATCATTTTGTTCACTCCTCTTTTTGTTTTTGGGTATAAAAAAAACACTCATCCCTAAAGAAAGGGACGAGTGTCTTTACCCGTGGTTCCACCCAAATTCCCATGAAAAAACACAGTGGTTTTCTTATGGCTTGGTGCAGTAACGTTGCATAAACGATATTGACTACTTCTAGTTCACCAATATAGCTCAAAGGTGGTAAATTATTTCCCTTTGCTAGGAAGCTCTCACCTGTTCTTCCCTCTCTGATAACAGTAAAAATAATTCATGTCCTTTTCATTGCTTTATTATAAAATTGAAAACAAAAAACGCACTCATCCCGAAAGAAGGGACGAGTGCATTTACCCGTGGTTCCACCCAATTTCCCATAAAAAAAACATATAAAGGTTTTCTCATGGCTTGGAGCAATAACGCTTGCATCTACGGCATTGGATACTAATAGGTTCCCCAATGCTACTCAAAGGTGGTAAGTTACTTATTCTGCGTTAGGAAGTTTTCAGCAATTCTTCCCTCTCTGGAAACCGAAATAGTAGCCCATGTCCTTATCAAAGCTTCTAATAATCAATTTTTTAACATTCTATTATAGAATGGAAATATTTGCAACCATTATTTCATTAAAATTATTCACCTAAGAAAATATTTAGTATGTTTTTCCTTTATTAACAGAACCTTTTCAGCGAATCAAAACCACCAGTGTGAACTGGTGGTTTGCTCTGCGGCTAAAAGCCTCTCTTACCGGCCTCGGCCTTAAAGGCCCACTGAAAAGGTTTCCCTTCTGCACCACATTCACTCACCAATTCTAAAGAATTTCTTTATTTACTTCCGATTTTTCTCACCCGTGAACGGATCGAATTCTTCGAACAACGTTAGCTGATCAGCCATATAATCTTCTTTCAGCTGATTTCTTATATATTCTTGTATTTGTTTCTTATTTCTCCCCACGGTATCAACGTAGAAACCACGACACCAAAATTTCCGATTCCCATAGCGATATTTCAAATTCGCATGTCGATCAAATATCATCAGGCTACTTTTTCCTTTTAGGTAACCCATGAACTGCGATACACTTAATTTTGGTGGAATACTAACCAACATATGGATATGATCCGGACAGGCATTTGCTTCATGTATAATGACACCTTTTCTTTCACATAGCTCTCTT